>JAMWZF010000099.1 GCA_024304875.1 Paracoccaceae bacterium | reverse complement strand
CCTTGCGCCGGACCACTCTTCAGGACGCCAGCCATGACCAGCCTCGCCGACATCCGTTCGACCTTTCTGAGCTATTTCGAAAGGCAGGGGCATACCGTCGTGGACAGCTCGCCCCTGGTCCCGCGGAACGACCCCACGCTCATGTTCACCAACTCGGGGATGGTCCAGTTCAAGAACCTCTTCACCGGGCTGGAACACCGGGACTACGTGCGCGCGACCACCAGCCAGAAATGCGTTCGCGCCGGGGGCAAGCACAACGACCTCGACAACGTCGGCTATACCGCGCGGCATCATACCTTCTTCGAGATGCTGGGGAACTTCAGCTTTGGTGACTATTTCAAGTCCGAGGCGATCCCCTTTGCCTGGGAACTCCTGACCCGCGACTTCGGCATCGACAAGTCCCGCCTGCTGACCACGGTCTACCATACCGACGACGAGGCCTTCGAGCTCTGGCGCAAGATCGGCGTGCCCGAGGACCGGATCATCCGGATCGAGACCTCCGACAACTTCTGGCAGATGGGTCCCACCGGCCCCTGCGGCCCCTGCACCGAGATCTTCTACGACCACGGCGACCACATCTGGGGCGGCCCTCCGGGCAGCGCCGAGGAGGACGGCGACCGCTTCATCGAGATCTGGAACGTCGTCTTCATGCAGAACGAGCAGTTCGAGGACGGCACGATGCGCCCCCTCGACATGCAGTCGATCGACACCGGCATGGGGCTGGAGCGGATCGGCGCTCTGCTGCAGGGCAAGCACGACAACTACGACACCGACCTCATGCGCGCCCTGATCGAGGCCAGCGCGAATGCGACCAGCACCGATCCCGACGGGCCGGGGAACGTGCATCACCGGGTGATCGCGGATCACCTGCGCTCCACCTCCTTCCTGATCGCCGAAGGCGTGCTGCCGTCGAACGAGGGCCGGGGCTATGTCCTCCGCCGGATCATGCGCCGCGCCATGCGTCATGCGCATCTGCTTGGCTCCAAGGATCCGGTCATGCATCGGCTGGTGCCTGAACTGGTCAAGCAGATGGGCGGTCACTATCCCGAACTGCGCGAGCGGCAGTCGACGATCCAGGAGACGCTGAAGAGCGAGGAAGAGCGCTTCCAGCAGACACTCGACCGCGGTCTCCGCCTGCTGGCGGATGAAACCGCGGGCCTGGCCGAGGGGCAATCGCTTCCCGGCGAGACCGCGTTCAAGCTTTACGACACCTTCGGCTTCCCCCTCGACCTGACCCAGGATGCGCTGCGCGAGCGGGGCATCGGCGTCGACACCGAGGGCTTCACCAGCGCCATGGCCGAGCAGAAGGCCAAGGCCCGCGCGGCCTGGTCCGGCTCGGGCGAGGCGGCGGATGCGGCGGTCTGGTTCGACCTCGCCGACAAGCATGGGGTGACCGAGTTCCTCGGCTACGACACCGAAACCGCCGAGGGCCAGATCATTGCCCTGGTGGCGGACGGCGGTGTGACAGAGAGCGCGGACGGCGAGGTGCAGATCGTCGTCAACCAGACGCCGTTCTATGCCGAGGCCGGCGGCCAGGTCGGCGATACCGGCGTGCTGGTGACCGACACCGGCAAAGCCGAGATCACCGACACCAAGAAGGCCGCCGGCGTCTTCATCCACTTCGCCCGCGTCACCGAGGGCACGATTTCCAAGGGGCAGGGCGCCCGGCTGACGGTCGACCATGACCGCCGGACGATGATCCGTGGCAACCATTCGGCCACCCACCTGCTGCACGAGGCCCTGCGCGAGGCGCTGGGGGATCACGTGGCGCAGCGCGGGTCGCTGAACGCGCCGGATCGCCTGCGCTTCGACTTCGCCCACGGCAAGGCGATGAGCGCCGAGGAGATTACCTCGGTCGAGCGCAAGGTGAACGAGATGATCCGCCAGAACAGCGCGGTGACGACCCGGATCATGACGCCCGACGACGCCCGCGCCATCGGGGCGCAGGCCCTGTTCGGAGAGAAGTACGGCGACGAGGTGCGCGTGGTCTCGATGGGCAAGGCGCCGACGGGCAAGGGCCTCGACCGGGATACCTGGTCGATCGAGCTCTGCGGCGGGACCCATGTGACGCGGACCGGGGACATCGGCGTCTTCGTGCTGACCTCCGAGACGGCGTCGAGCGCCGGGGTCCGCCGGATCGAGGCGCTGACCGGGCAGGCGGCGATGGCGGAACTGCGCCAGCGGGACATGACCCTGTCCACCATCGAGGAGATGGTGAAGACGCAGGGGCAGGGTGCGGTGGAGCGTATCCGGGCGCTTCTGGACGAGCGCAAGACGCTGCAGAACGAGGTCGCCCAGCTGCGCCGGGATGTGGCGATGGGCGGCGGCGCGGCCTCCGAGGCGCAGGCGCGCGAGGTGAACGGCATCCCCTTCAAGGCCCAGGTCCTGAGCGGGGTGACGGGCAAGGACCTGCCGCCGCTGATCGACGAGATGAAGACGCAGCTGGGGTCAGCCGCGATCCTGCTGATCGCCGATGCGGGCGGCAAGGCGGCCGTGGCGGCGGGCGTGACAGACGACCTGACCAGCACGATCAGCGCGGTAGACCTCGTCCGCGCCGCGGTGGCCGAACTTGGCGGCAAGGGCGGCGGCGGCCGGCCGGACATGGCCCAGGGCGGCGGCGCCGATCCCTCGAAGGCCGAGGCCGCCATCGCGGCGGCGGAAAAAGTGCTGGAAGGACAGTAAGATGCCTGCTCTCTGGATTGCCCATGTCACGGTCACGGACCCCGAGGCCTACGGCAAGTATGCCGAGCTGGCCGGCCCGGCCATCGCCAAGCACGGCGGCCACTTCATTGCCCGGGGCGGGCGCTATGTGCAGCTGGAGGGGCAGGAGCGGGCCCGGAACGTGGTGGCGAGATTCCCCAGCCTCGAGGCGGCGGAGACCTGTTACCGCAGCCCCGAATACCAGGAGGCCCTCTCCCACGCCCGCGGCGCCTCCGAGCGCGAGCTCCTGATCGTGGAGACCACCGAGTGAGCGCAGCCCATGTGGCGCCCGTTCTCCTTCTGATCGCCTCCAACGTCTTCATGACGCTGGCCTGGTACGGACATCTGAAGTTTCCCGCGGCGCCCCTGGCGCTGGTGGTGTTCGCCAGCTGGGGCATCGCCTTCATCGAATACACCCTCGCGGTGCCCGCCAACCGGATCGGGCACCGGGTCTATTCGGCGGCGGAGCTGAAGACGATGCAGGAAGTGATCACGCTGGTGGTCTTCGCGGCCTTCTCGGTGCTCTACCTCAAGGAGGCCCTGACGCTGAACCATGCGGTGGGCTTCGGGTTCATCGCGCTCGGCGCGTTCTTCGTGTTCCGCGGTCCGTTCTAGGCCGAGGCGGCCTGGACGCCGTCCGGCGGTACGAGCCGGGCGCAGTCACTCCAGATCGTGCTGGATCCACTCCGGGCTGAGGTGGATGTCGATGCTCTCGAACCGGCCGCCGGGCAGGGTCGTGAACTTGTGCGGCACACGCGCAGGCCCGAGAAGCACGTCGCCCGGTCCGGCCTCGATCGTCTCCTCTCCCACCTGATAGAGGGCGCGGCCCTCGCGCACGACGAAGACCTCGTCGTAGGGGTGCCAGTGCAGGCGGGCGCCTGTCCCGGGCTCGTCGAGGCTGACGAAGAGGATGGTGCAGGCCGTCCCGCCGAGGGCCTTGCCTTCGACCCGGCCGGACCATCGACCCTCGGTTCGGGCCCAGTCGGCCATCTGCAGGATGTTGAGCGGCAGTTTCATCGGGCACCTCCGGCGCGAAGGGTGACCGCGCGCGGGGCAGGGCGCAATCCCCCGCCGCCCCTGTTCGGATCGACGCGACGGGGCTATCCTTTCCGCCCATGCGCCCGCTCCTCGCCGCCCTCATGTTGTTGCCCGCCACCGCCGGGGCGAATTGCACCGAGGATGCGATGCTGGTCTTCGACGCCTCCTCCTCGATGGCGGCGGTCCTGGACACGCCGGACCGGGCCTCGCGGATCGACGAGGCGCGGGCGGCGCTGGCGCAGGTCCTGCCCGCCGCTGCGCCCGTCCGACGGATCGGCCTCGTCACCTACGGCGCGGGCGAGACCGACGACGGGTGCAGCCATGTCGAGATGCATTTCCCGCCCGTCCCGGAGGCCGCGGGGCCGATCATGGAGGTGGTCGGTAGCATCCGGCCGGATGGCAACACGGCGCTGACCCGCGCGGTGGAGGTGGCGGCGGGATTTCTCGGCAGCGGCACCGTGGTGCTTCTGACCGACGGGGAGGAGACCTGCGGCGGCGAGCCCTGCCGGCTGGCCGGCACCCTGGCCGAGGAACGCCCGGACCTGACGGTGCATGTCGTCGGGTTCCGCACCCGCAATGACCGGGCCTTCCACGATCGGCGCTTCGGCGACGTCACGACCGGCGCGATGATCGGCGAGGCGTCGTGCCTGGCGGAGCGGACCGGCGGGATCTTTGTCACCGCCGAGACCGTGGAGGCGCTGGCCGAGGCCCTGCGGGAGACCCTCGGCTGCCCACTGTCCTCGGGTTTGACGGGCCGGCGGCGGGCGCCGGCCTGACCGTCAGCTCGCCTGCTTGGCCTGCCGCTTGCGCTCGTGCGGGTCCAGCTCGCGCTTGCGCAGGCGGATCACGGCGGGCGTCACTTCGACAAGTTCGTCGTCGTCGATGTAGGCGATGGCCTGCTCGAGGCTCATCTCGGTCGGCGGGGTCAGCCGGACGGCCTCGTCGGTGCCCGAGGCGCGCACGTTCGTCAGCTTCTTGCCCTTCAGCGGGTTCACCTCGAGATCGTTGTCTCGGGCGTGTTCGCCGATGATCATGCCCTGGTAGACCTGGTCCTGCGGGTTGATGAACATCCGGCCCCGGTCCTCGAGGTTCCACAGGGCGTAGGCGACGGCCTGGCCCGATTCCATCGAGATCAGCACGCCGCGCCGCCGGCCGACGATCGGGCCCTTGTGCGGGGTCCAGCCGTGGAAGATGCGGTTCAGGACGCCGGTGCCCCGGGTGTCGGTCAGGAACTCGCCGTGGTAGCCGATCAGCCCGCGCGAGGGCACATGGGCGATGATCCGGGTCTTGCCGGTGCCCGCGGGCTTCATCTCGACGAGGTCGCCCTTGCGGGCGCCGGTCAGCTTCTCGACGACGGCGCCGGTGAACTCGTCGTCGACGTCGATGGTGACTTCCTCGACCGGTTCGTGCCGCTGGCCGTCCACGTCGCGGAAGATCACGCGGGGGCGCGAGATGGAGAGTTCGAAGCCCTCGCGGCGCATGTTCTCGATCAGCACGCCCATCTGGAGTTCACCCCGGCCCGAGACCTCGAAGGCCTCGCCGCCGGGCGTGTCGGCGACCTTGATCGCGACGTTGCTTTCGGCCTCCTTCATCAGCCGCTCGCGGATGACGCGGGACTGCACCTTCTTGCCGTCGCGGCCGGCGAGGGGGGAGTCGTTGATGCCGAAGGTCACGGTGATGGTCGGCGGGTCGATGGGCTGGGCCGGGATCGGCACGTCGACCGACGGATCGCAGAGCGTGTCGGCCACGGTCGCCTTGGTCATCCCGGCGAGAGTGACAATGTCGCCCGCCTCGGCGGTCTCGATCGGCTGCTGGGAGAGGCCCCGGAAGGCGAGGATCTTGGTCACGCGGAACTGCTCGATCCGCTCGCCCTTGCGGGAGAGGGCCTTGAGCGTGGCGCCGGCGCTGATGCTGCCCGCCTCGACCCGGCCGGTCAGGATGCGGCCCAGGTAGGGATCGGCGCCGAGGGTGGTGGCCAGCATCCGGAAGGGCTCCTTGGCCGCGGCCAGCTGTTTCGGCGCGGGCACGTGATCCAGGATCTTCTGGAACAGGGCCGAGAGGTCCTTGCGCGGGCCCTCCAGCGTCTCGTCGCACCAGCCGGACCGGCCGGAGGCGTAGAGGTGCGGGAAGTCGAGCTGGTCGTCATCCGCCTCGAGCGCGGCGAAGAGGTCGAAACACTCGTCCAGCGCGCGGTCGGGCTCGGCATCCGGCTTGTCGACCTTGTTCAGCACCACGATGGGGCGCAGGCCGAGGGCGAGTGCCTTTTGCGTGACGAACTTGGTCTGCGGCATCGGGCCTTCGGCGGCGTCCACCAGCAGGACCACGCCATCGACCATGGAGAGGATGCGCTCCACCTCGCCGCCGAAGTCGGCGTGGCCGGGGGTGTCGACGATGTTGATGCGGGTGCCGTGCCAGTCCACGCTCGTCGCCTTGGCGAGGATCGTGATGCCCCGCTCGCGTTCGAGGTCGTTGGAATCCATCGCCCGCTCCTCGGTCTGCTGGTTCTCGCGGAACGAGCCGGACTGGGCGAGGAGGGCGTCGACGAGGGTGGTCTTGCCGTGGTCGACGTGGGCGATGATGGCGATATTACGCAGGTCCATTGCGGGCTCCGGATCGGGGGTTGCGTGGCCCTTATCCTGACCCTGATGACTTGGCTAGTGCTGCGCTGCGGAAAAAGTGGTGAACGCGCCGTCGCGGCGTCAGTGATGCGCCGATGAGCTGAACAGCTGGATCACCACGATCCCGGCGATGATCAGCCCCAGCCCCGCCAGCGCCGGACCGTCCAGTCTCTGTCCGAAGACGACCCAGCCGATGGCGGCGATGCAGATGATGCCGAGGCCCGACCAGAAGGCATAGACGATGCCGACGGACATGTACTTGAGCGCGATCGACATGAAGAAGAACGAGGCGCAGTAGCTGACGATGACGATCAGCGAGGGACCCAGACGGGTGAACTGCTGGCTGGCCTGCAAGGCCGTGGTGCCGATGGTTTCGGTGACGATGGCGATGAGGAGGGCGAGGTAGGGCATGGCGTCAGTATCCCGGCAGGCCGGCGTATCCGTCTCGGCGGGCGAAGGCCACGGGTCCGGTGGTCAGGTCGACCTGAACCGTCAGGACCCCGTTCCCGCGGTCCGTCCGGCCGTAGGACGCGCCGGCACGCAGGCTCTGCGTCACGGCATAATCGGCGCCAAGCTGCACGAACCCGCGGCCCGAGCCGTCGAAATCGTCGCGGTGAAGGCCGCCCGTCACCCGCCAGTCCGGCGTCGCGGCATAGGCCACGTCGACCCCGTAGCGTCGTCCGGTGCGGTCCGTGTCGTTCACCGCCGCAATGGCGCCGGCATAGCCCTCGACATGCCAGGGGCCGGTCTCGACCACCGCCTCGATCCCCATGGAGACGCGGGTTTCGTCAGCGGGCGTCTCGCCGAAGACGAAGGCGCCGAATGTCAGGCTGCCGGTCGCCGCGTAGGTCAGGTGGAGTCCGCCCGAGGGCACGATGCTCCGGGCGGTCTGGTACTTGGACACCGCGAGGTCCGCCTGAAGGCCCAGGTCGCCGCGCAGGGGCAGGGTAAAGCCGCTTTCGGCACGCTTGAAGTTCTCGCTCCGCGCGAAATTGGTGCCGAGGGTCAGGCCGAATTCGGCCGCCGGAAGGCTCTGCCCGAAGGCGGGGGCGGTGCCGGCCACGAGGGCCAGGGCGAGGATCGGCTTGAACATGGGGGTATCCGTATGGGCTGTGGCACCTGTCTGCGCCGCTTGGCCGGAAAGGGCAAGTCCGGCGCGGGCCTCCGGCCGGCGGGTCACCGGCCCGTGTAGCGGTCTGCCCGGTGATTGGTCGCGATGATGAGGTTGGCAACGACCGCTCCGGCCAGCGAGTAGATCACCAGCCGGGTCGGCATCACGAGGAATGCCGCGACGAAGAGGCAGGCATCGAAGATCAGCTGGACATAGCCGGCGCGAAACCCCGTCCGGTCCTGGATCACCAGCCCCAGCACGCCGACCCCGCCGAGCGAGCCGCCGTGCCGGAAGATCGCGATCAGCCCCAGCCCGATCACCGCCCCGATCAGCAGCGTGCCGAGGATCGGATCGAGGCTCTCGAAGACGATGAGGAGGGGGAAGATCTCGGTCATCACCGACAGGAGCGTGACGCAGATCAGGCTCTTGACCACGAAGCGCAGGCCGAGCCGCGTCCAGCCGAGCCAGTAGAACGGCAGGTTGAGCACGAAGAAGACCGGGCCGAAGGACCAGCCGGTCAGGTAGGAGACCAGCACCGCCAGCCCTGCCGTCTGACCGGTGATCAGGCCAAGGTGCGTCAGCATGGTGACCCCCAGAGCCGCCATCGCGGTGCCGAGCGCGAAGGCCTGGGCGTCCTCGATCGGCGAATGGGGCGTGATGACTTGGGGCTGGGCCATGCCCCAGCGGTTAGGGCAGACGGGCTGACCTGTCAAAGGCGGACCGCGCTCAGGTGTCCTTTTCCGTCGTGAACGTCAGGGGGTAGCCGCGTATCTGACCAGCTTCGGTCGCCATCTGCGCCTTCGTCTCGGCCACCTCCTTGGTGTAGACCGCGACGACACAGGCGCCTTTCTGATGCGCGGTGATCATCACGCCCTCGGCCTCGCCCTCGGTCATGCGGAAGACGCGCATGAGCACCTTCACGACGAAGTCGCGCGGCGTGAAGTCGTCGTTCAACAGGATGACCTTCCACAGCGGCGGGCGGGCCGTGCGGGTGCGGGTCTGGGTTCGGAGGATCAGGTCGGTGCCGGTCACCGTGGGGTCCCTCGCTGCGATGCCCCCCGCATGATAGGGCATCGCGCGCGGTTTCCGAAGGGGTCAGCCGGCGAGGGCCTTGTTGAGGTTCTCGTCGATCTTCTCGAGGAAACCCATCGTGGTCAGCCACTTCTGGTCCGGCCCGACCAGCAGGGCGAGGTCCTTGGTCATGAAGCCGCTCTCCACCGTCTGGACGATGACGGTCTCCAGCGTTTCGGCGAACTCCTTGAGTTTCGCGTTGCCGTCCAGCTTGGCCCGGTGCTTGAGGCCCCCGGTCCAGGCGAAGATCGAGGCGATGGAGTTGGTCGAGGTTGCGTGCCCCTCCTGGTGCTGGCGGTAGTGCCGGGTGACGGTGCCATGGGCGGCCTCGGCCTCCACGATCTTGCCGTCCGGGGTCATCAGCTGGCTGGTCATCATGCCAAGTGACCCGAACCCCTGCGCCACCACGTCGGACTGCACGTCGCCGTCGTAGTTCTTGCAGGCCCAGACGAAACCGCCGTTCCACTTCAGCGCGCAGGCGACCATGTCGTCGATCAGCCGGTGCTCGTACCAGATCTTCTTCTCTTTGAAGATTTCCTTGAACTCGGTCTCGTAGACCTCGGCAAAGATTTCGAGGAAGCGGCCATCGTATTGTTTCAGAATGGTATTCTTGGTGCTGAGGTAGAGCGGCCAGCCGAGGTTGGCGGCGTAATTGAAGGACGCGCGGGCGAAGTCGTAGATGCTCTCGTCGACGTTATACATGCCCATGAAGACGCCCGAAGAGTCCGCCTTGTAGACCTCGTGCTCGATCTCCTGGCCGTCCTCGCCGACGAACTTCATCGTCAGCGTGCCGGGCCCCGGGAACTTCATGTCCGTCGCCTTGTACTGGTCGCCGAAGGCGTGGCGGCCGACCACGATCGGCTTCGTCCAGCCGGGGACGAGGCGGGG
>JAMWZF010000098.1:4878-9434 GCA_024304875.1 Paracoccaceae bacterium | reverse complement strand
CCCCGCCGCACGGCCCTTGAGGGCGACGATGCCCTTGGGCCGGAACTGGATGAAGAGGATGATGAAGAGGATCATGTAGGTCTGCGCCGCCAGCGTGTTGGACGGGTTGAACCACTCGATCCCCTTCTGCAGGAACCCGATGAGCGTCGCCCCCGCGAGCGTCCCCCAGACGTTGCCGACGCCGCCGACCACGACGGTCATGAAGCTTTGCACGATGTAGTTCTGGCCCATCTCGGAGGTCACCTGCCCGTAGAGGCCGATGGCGACCCCCGCGATCCCCGCGATGCCGGAACCTAGGCCGAAGGTCAGCATGTTGATCCGCCCGGGATTGATCCCCATCGAGGCCGCCATGCGGGGGTTCTGCGTCACCGCCCGCACCTCCAGCCCCAGCCGCGTCTTCTTGAGGATGAAGAGCAGGAGGACGAGGAACATGAGGCCGAGGAGGAAGATCGCGATGCGGACGTAGCTGATCGAAATCACGTCCGAGAGGGTCATCGACCCGGCCAGCCAGTCGGGCGAGGTGAAGGGCCGCGCCTGGGTGCCGAAGATGTTCTTCGCCAGCTGCTGCAGCGCGATGGAGATGCCGAAGGTGGCCAGCAGCGTCTCGAGCGGGCGGTGGTAGAGCCAGCGGATCACCAGCCGCTCCATCGCGACGCCGGCGGCGAAGGTGACCGCGAAGGCCAGCGGCAGGGCGACGAGGATCGAGACGGTGTAGTCGGGGATGATGCTTTGCACCACGTAGCCGGTGTAGGCGCCCATCATGATGAACTCGCCGTGGGCCATGTTGATGACGCCCATGACGCCGAAGGTGACCGCAAGGCCGATGGCGGCGAGGAAGTAGAGCGAGGCGAGGGAGAGCGCGTCGAGCGAGATGTCGATGAATTCGCTCATCGCGACCTGCCGTTCGACGCGGGCGAGCGCCTCGCGGGCGGCCTCGGTGACTGCCGGGTCGTCCTCGTCATAGACGGTGTAGAAGGTGAAGGAGGCGACGGTTGCGGCCATCTCCTCGTCCGAGACGAAGGGCGGGACGATGCCCTCCGCCGCCAGCGACTCGTAGGCGACCTCGCGTCGGGCGGGGTCCGACAGCTGCGCGACGGGCACGCCGCCGACGCTGCCGCCGTCGACGTTCTGCGCAAGGGCGGTGCGGATGTCGGAGGCGCTGACGGTGGCCTGGGCCAGGCCCTCGTCCACCAGCTCGGCGTAGGCCTCTTCGACTGTCATGTCAGAGCCCGGCTCGCGGATCCGGGCGATGTTTCCCTCCGGTTCGCCCTCAGTGACGCCGTCGGTCGTGGTCAGGATCTGGTTCAGGACGCCCCGCATCTCGACGCTGACGCCGGTGGAGAAGCTCTCGATCGCCGCCACCCGCTCTTCGGTGTCGTCGCCGAAGCGGGCGCGCAGCATGCCGAGAAGGCGCTCCTTGCGGGCGCGGATGCCGGGGTTCTCCTCGTCCTCGATGGAGGCGGCAAGGGGTTCGATCTGGTCCTCGGACATGGAGGAGGAAATGGCGGAGAGCGCGGTGCGCCGCACGTCCGGGTCGGGAGAGGAGAGCTGGAACTGGACCAGCGCGCCGGCGAGTTCGCGGCGGACACCGCCGTTGGGGCGGATCTCGGTCACGCCCTCCGCGGGGCCCACCTCTTCGCCGGTCGAGACGTCGATCAGGGTGTCGCCGTCCTGGTAGAAGAACAGGCCGTCGCTGTCGCGGACCACGACCTCGCGGTTCTGGAAACGCAGGAGAAAAACCTCGGCCTCGGGCAGGCCGCTCTCGACCAGCGCGTCGATCACCGGGCCGATGGTGCTGCGCGAGGGATCGGCGACGTCCTCCTGGACGTCCTGAAGGACCGCCTGCAGGTCGCCGTCCTGGGCATGGACCGGGGCCGCGAGGCAAAGCGCGAACGCAATCAGAAGGGCGCGCAGCATGTCTGGAAGTCTTTCCGGGGAGGTCGGGACAAGGACCCGGAGGCGCGGGGCATCCACCCGCGCCTCCGGGGGGAGGGCGTCAGCTCAGTAGTTGGAGGTCAGCTGGACGCAGGTCTCGGTCTCGGTGTTGTACATGCCGCACTCGAGGGTTTCCCAGTCGCTCTCCAGCACCGCCGATTCCGGCAGGAAGTCGGTCCAGGCGTCGCCGGGGACCTCCTCGGTCTGGGAGATGATGTCGAACTGGCCGTCGGCGCGGATCTCGCCGATCAGGACAGGCTTGGAGAGGTGGTGGTTGGTGCCCATGACCGCAGTGCCGCCGGTCAGGTTCGGGAACTCCTGCCCCCACATCGCCTCGCGCACGGCGTCGACGTCGGTGGTGCCGGCCTCGGTGACCGCGTTCACCCACATGTTGAAGCCGATGTAGTGGGCCTCCATCGGGTCGTTGGTCACGCGGGCCTCGTCGCCGATGAACTCGTGCCAGGCGGCGATGAACTCGGCGTTGGCCTCGGTGTCGGCGGACATGAAGTAGTTCCACGCGGCGAGGTGGCCGACGAGGTTGGAGGTGTCGAGGCCCGACAGTTCCTCTTCACCCACCGAGAAGGCGACGACGGGGATGTCGTCGGCGCTGACGCCCTGGGCGGCCAGCTCGGTGTAGAAGCCGACGTTGGCGTCGCCGTTGATGGTCGAGATCACGCCGACCATCGAGCCGTCCTCGCCGAGGGCAACCACGTCCGAGACGATGGTCGACCAGTCGGAGTGGCCGAAGGGCGTGTAGTTGACGAAGATGTCCTCCTCGGCGATCCCGTTGTCCATCAGGTAGGATTCAAGGATGTTGTTCGTGGTCCGCGGATAGACGTAGTCGGTGCCGAGAAGCGCGAACTTCTCGACGCCCAGTTCCTCGAGGAAGTAGTCCACCGCCGGGATCGCCTGCTGGTTCGGCGCGGCGCCGGTGTAGAAGACGTTGCGCGAGCTCTCTTCGCCCTCGTACTGGACCGGGTAGAACAGCAGGCCGTTCAGTTCCTCGATCACGGGCAGGACGGATTTGCGCGACACGGAGGTCCAGTTGCCGAAGATCACGTCGACTTCGTCCACGGTAATCAGCTGGCGGGCCAGTTCGGCGAAGCGCGGCCAGTCGGAGGCGGGGTCGACGACCACGGCCTCGAGCTCGCAGCCCAGAAGGCCGCCGGCCTCGTTCTGCTGCTCGACGAGCATCAGCATGGCGTCCTTCAGGGTGGTTTCGGAAATCGCCATCGAGCCCGACAGCGAGTGCAGCACGCCCACCTTGATCGGGCAGGACACGTCCTGCGCCAGCGCGGGCAGCGCGGTCGCGGTCAGAAGGGCGGCGGCGAGGCCGGTGGTGGTGGTCTTCATCACTTCAATCTCCCATCAAGTCCGGCACTTTCGACCCCATGGCCAAGCGCGGATCAGGTCTTTCAAGGTCCCCGAAGACCGGGCGCCGCGGCTGAGGCGCGCGCCGGTCCCCATTTCCCCCCTCCTCACGCAACGACAATTCGGAAGGGACGACAGAGCCTAGGCCGCTGCGTCGCGGCATCACCAGCGGCGGTCCGGCGCCGGACAGGCTGCCAAGGCAGGTGCCGCGAAAAAGGGCGACCGAATTGAGCATATGCCCAATTCGGCATCACACTTCGTTTACCTAAGGTCGGCTTCGGGGGAGACTCAGAGCGTCGGGGCGATCTCTTCGGCAAGCAGGCGCCACGCCATGCCGTGGGCGGCCGAGAGGGTGCCGAGACCGGGGTCCGCCACCGGAACGGCGATGTCGAAGCCGCGCAACTGTTCGCCGCCCGGGCCGACATCGCGTCGCACTGCATACTGGCCCGACATGCGCAGGGTGCCGTCCGCGGTCAGCAGCATCCGCTCGACCCGGACTGTCAGCTCGGCGTCGGGCAGATCCATCAGGGGCCAGGGCCCCGCTGCGACCTGGGCGCCGGTGATGGCGCTGAGGTTGCGCACGAGCGAATTGGTCATCGCGCGCGAGGGCGTGTCGGCCCAGATCACGTCCTCGACCGCCTCGATCAGGCCGTCCGGGGTCTGCACGACGACCTGGGACGCCTCGGCGTATTCGGGCAGGGTCACCTCGCCCACGAGGATCGACCGCGCGGCGGACCGGTCGGTCATGGTCGAGGTCTCGGTCGCCACGGCCAGCCGCGCCGGATCGCCCCCGCAGGCAGCAAGGACGATGGCGAGGGGGGCGAGAAGGGCGGCGGCTCTCATGGGGTCGTTACCTCAGGATGGCGCTGGGATTGCGTTCGATGGTGCGGGCGAGCGAGCGGAAGGCCTCGGCCGCGCCCGAGAAGTCGCGGATCGCGGTGCGGATCTCGCGGTAAAGGATGGATTCCTGATTGTAGTTGCCGGCGAGGCCCTGAAGCGTCACGACCGCGCCGTCGAGCCGGCTGACGAGGGCCGGGAACTGGTCCGAGGCCGCCGTCTCGATCGAGGCGAAGGCGTCGGAGGCGGACTGGAGCGTCGCGTTCAGGTTCTCGGCCGCGCCGCCCTCGCGAAGCTCGCGCAGGACGGTCTCGATCTCGGTCAGCGTGGCGTTCAGCGTGTTCGGCAGTTCCTCGGCCCCGGCGGTGGCGAGGATGCCCTCGACCCGGCGGAGGACGAGGTCGAGCGATTCC
>JAMWZF010000098.1:0-4868 GCA_024304875.1 Paracoccaceae bacterium | reverse complement strand
TTCAGGCTGGCGACCAGCGCCTCGGCGTCGTCGATCAGCCCCGGCAGGTCGGCGGTGGCGGGTTGGACGTTGGCGACGATGTCGCCGATCCCCTCCAGTTCGGCCAGGGTCGCCGAAACCTCGGCGAAGGCCGTGTCGGCGGAATTGAGCGTCGCGACGAGACTGTCCGTGGTGCCCGCCTCGCGCAGGTCGGTCAGCACGGCCGAGAGTTCGCCGAGCGCGGTGTCGAGCGTGTCGGGCAGCCGTTCGGCCCCCTCGGCGCTCAGGATAGTGTCGATCCGCGCCAGGACGGTGTTGGCCGATGCGACGACCTGGTCGATCTGCGCCTCCTGGATCGAGGTCAGCAGCGCCTCGGCCTGGGCCGATAGGGCCGGCAGGTCCTCGGAGAAGAGGCGGACGTTGCCGACGATCTCGGCCGTGCCCTCGAGGTCGGCCAGTCGGGCGTTCACCTCGGCCACGGCCAGTTCGGCGTCGGCGAGGGTCGCCAGGACGCTCTCGGCCGCGCCGCCTTCGCGCAGCTGGGCCAGGATGCCGGTGAGGTCGGTCAGCGCGGTGTCGATCTGGGCGGGGATGTTCTGGACCCCCTCGCTCGCCAGCAGTGTGTCGATGCGGGCGATGACGGCGTCGGCCCCGGCTACCACGTCGGCCACGGGCACCTCGCCGAGGTCGGCGATCAGCGTGTCGACGGACTCGAGCAGGGCCGGCAGTTCGGTGGTGAAGGCCTCGAGGTTGGCGACGATGTCGTCGGTCCGCTCCAGTGCGGTCAGGGTGGTGGCCACGCCCTCGCTGCCCGAGACCCGCGCCACCAGTTCGTCCAGCGCCGCGGCGGCGTTCGACAGGTCGGTGAGAGCGGCCGAGATATCGTCGGAGGTGACAAGCGCGCGCGCGTCCTCCACCAGGCCGCCGACGTTCTCGGGCAGGCTGCGCATGTCCTCGGAGCCTGCCAGGGCGGTCACGCTGTCCAGCGCGTCGATCGCCGAGGCCATCAGCTCCTCGATCGGCAGGTTCGCCACCCGGGTCACCACGGCGTCAAGATTTTCTGCCCCCTGCCCCACGTCCGGCGGTGCGCCGGGCAGCAGGGGCGTCTCGATCAGGTCGAAGGTGATCTCGCCGGCGCCCGGCTCGGCACTCTCGTCCTCGAAGAGCTCGATGACATGGGTGCCGCCCAGCACGCCCTCGGCGCTGACACGGACACGCAGGCCCTCGCCCACCCGGCGGTTCAGCTCGTCCAGGATTTCGTCGGTCTCGGCCGCGTCGGACAGGCCCAGCCGGTCCGGCGCGGCGGTGAAGGTCACGAGCATCTGGACCCCGCCGTCCTGGTCGCGCGGATCGACATAGCCGGTGATGTTGGTCACCTCGCCGGCGCGCAGGCCGTTGTAGCGCACGACGGCGCCTTCGGTCAGGCGCAGGTCTTCGGACGGAAGCAGGACCGAAAGGGTCAGCGCCTGTTCGATGGGGCGCTCGAAGGCGCTTTCGCGGGCGGCCTCGGCGCTGGTGTAGACGTCGTAGACGTGACCGTCCTCGATCGGCTCGCCGCCGGTGACGAGGGTTCCGAAGGCGACGCCGCCCTCGATCAGCGAGGCGATGGAATCGAAATTGATCGACACCCCCCCGGCGCCGAGGTCGACCGAGATGCCCGAGATGTCCCAGAACCGCGTCTGGGTGGTCAGGCGGGCGTCGTGCGGCGCTTCGATGAAGGCCTCCATCGTGACGATGGTGCCGCTGTCCGACAGGATCGGCACGCCGAGGCGCCCGACCTCGATGCCGTTGAACAGGACCGGCGCGCCCGCGGCCAGCTGGCCGCCCGCCCGGCTTTGCAGGACGACGCGGGTGCCGACCTCGCCCGGCAGGGCAAGCGGCGTCTCCTCGAGCGCAAGGAAGGTGTCCTGCGGCACACCGGGGGTGCTGTCCCAGGTGCCCTCGATCTGGACGCCCGACAGCACGGTATCGAGGCCCGTGACCCCGCGCGCCGTCACCCGGGGTTCGACCAGCCAGAAGGCGGCACCCTCATCGATGTAGGGGGCGATGTCGTTGTCCACGCGGATCCGCGCCTCGACGGCGGTCAGCTCTGGCGTCAGCTGCAGGTCCTCGACCACGCCCACCTCGACCGCGCGGAAGCGCAGCGGGGTCGACCCGGCCTCGATCCCCGAGGCGGTGGGGAAGATCACCGTGATGAGAGGGCCCTGGTTCTGCCAGTTCTGCCAGACGACGAAGGCCGAGATCGCAACCGCGACAGCCGGCATCAGCCAGACCCAGCCGATCCGGTTGCGGCGCTTCTTCTGCACCTGGGGTTCCGGCAGGTCGGCGTCAGACATGGCCGGGGGCGCCTTGGGTGTCGTCTTTCATGCGGTCCCATATCAGCCGGGAGTCGAAGCTCTGGGCCGCGAGCATGGTAAAGATCACCGACAACGCGAAACAGACGGCCGCGATTCCCGGGTTGATCGTGGCCAGTACGTCGAATTGGACCAGTGCCGACAGAATGGCAACGACGAAGACGTCGATCATCGACCATCGGCCAATGAATTCCACGACTTCCAGCAGAACCAGCAGCCGGTGCGGGTCCGAGGTATGGCGCGGCCGGCTCATCAGCACGGCAAGGTAGCCGATGACGATGAACTTTCCGACCGGGATCACCACGGAGGCGAAGAAGACGATCCCCGCCACCGCGTAGGAGCCGTAGTGGATCAGTTCCACCACCCCCCCGACGATGGTCTGCTCTTCGGTGCGGAAGACCTGCGTGGTCAGCAGCATCGGGTAGAGGTTCGCCGGGATGTAGGCGATCAGCCCGACGAGCAGCCAGGCCCAGACCTTCTCGATGCTGGTCTCGTCGCGGCTGTCGAGGTATTCGCCGCAGCGTGGGCAGCGCGCGCGGCCCATCGGTTCCACCTCGCCGCAGCTGCGGCAGACCACCTGCCCCCTGCCCCGCGCCGTCATCATCGCTTGTTGTCCTGCAGCGCGGTCCAGAGGGTGTGCCGGCACATGAAACTGTCCTGATAGGCGTTGAGAAGGACCACGAGGCCGAACACCCAGAACGCCGGCCCCGTCGCCACGCTCGCGAGGTCCGCCAGCTTGATCAGCGCCACGGCGACGCCGATCATGAAGATCTCGGCCATCGCCCAGGGTTTCAGCTTGAACGCCCAGCGCAGGGCGCCCTTGGCGTTGGGCAGGTTCCCGGCCCCCGCCAGGATCGGTCCCAGCGCATAGATCAGGAACAGGAACCGCAGGATCGGCAGCACCAGGATGAAGGCGATCACCGCGAAGGCCAGCGGCACCATGATCCCGCTCGAGAAGCCGACCACGACCTCGAGCACCGAGGCGCGGCTTTCGAAGGTCCCGGCCTGCAGGTCGAGGAACGGCAGGAAGATCACGATCATCATGAGCGCCACGTTGGTCGCGGCGATGGCGACGACACGGGTGATCGCGGTACTGCGCCCGAGCGTCAGCCGGTAGCCGCAGCGCGCGCAGCGCGTCGCCTCGGCCGCGGTCTCGGGGCTCAGGCGATAGACGGCATCGCAGATGGGACAGCCGATCAGGGTGTCTTCCGGCGCCGCACGCGCCGTGTCGCCGATCTCTGCCGTTGCATCGGTCACGTCGCGGCCCCCCGGTCGCCGTCGTCACATCCCAAGACCCCCGTTCCGGCCGGGATCATCGCTTCGAACGGCCAGCATAGGGCGGCGGCGGAGGCGTGGCAAAGAAATAGGTCGTGAGGGGGACCACGCGAGATCGCGAAGCGGCTGCCTGTCTTGCTCAAATTGGGCTTTGCGGACGAATGGCCGGCCCTATCCCGCCTTGCGCAGGATCAGCACGTCCCGGACAATGGCCTCGCTCATCCGGTGGCTGACGTCGCGCTCCACCACCTCCAGTCCGGGCAGGTCGAAGGCGGCGACCATCTCGGGGCGCTTGGGCATGTAGCGGTTGAAGGCGATGGCCATGGCCCCGCCGGGCGCCAGCGCCGCCGCCCAGACCGGCGCGGCCTCCTGCAGCACCTCGAGGGGCGAGCGTCCCGAGACGCCGCCGCGGTGTTCGATGCCGTAGGGCACGTCGGTGACGATCAGGTCGAAAGGCTTGCGCAGGGTCAGGCTCTCGGCGTCGAGCGTGTCGCCGGTGACCAGCCGTGCGGAGGTCCCCTCGGCGATGAAGTCGAGGTACTTGCCAGCCCCGGCCCGGTTCGCCTTCTGCACCCAGCCTTCTTCCAGTTTATGCTTCTGCCGGTGGATCTTGGTCCATTTCTTCAGTCCCCGGCGCAGATCGACCATCGCCTGCGGGTCCTTCTCGATGCCCACGCCGCGCATGCCGTAACGCATCGCCCAGAGCAGGGTGGTCCCGTGCCCAGCCATCGGGTCCAGCAGGCGCAGCCCCCCCGGCCCCTTGCCCGGCATCTGCTGCAGGCAGAGGTTGATCAGAAGCTGGGTCAGCGTCTCGTTCGTCTTGCCCCGGTACTTCTCGCCCCAGACGAAGTCGGGGTGCAGGGTGAACTTCGCGTCCCGGTCCAAGGGGCGGAGCGCCTCGCCCTCCACCTCGAAGACGCCGTGGATGCAGGCGAGGCGCAGGATGTCCCAGATCGCCTCGTCTTCGGCCGTCACCGTCAGGAAGCGCATGGCGCCGTAGCTGCGCTCGCCGAGGTCCGCGACGCCAGGCACGCCGCCCACCTCTTCGCGGGCCACCTTCATCGTTTCGGCGAAGAAGGCCGCCTCGGCACGGGGAGAGACAAGCAGGGCAAGGGAGAGGGACATGGGGACACCGTTCCTGTAGGGGTGCGCCCCCCTAGCGCGGGCCGGGGCGGAACGGAAGGGCGGCGCGGGGGGTGCCGCGCCGCCGGGTGACGCTTACGAGAACATGTCGGCGGTGATCGCCTCGTACCAGCCGAG
>JAMWZF010000097.1 GCA_024304875.1 Paracoccaceae bacterium | reverse complement strand
CCCACCGTTTCCTCGGCGGCGAGATGCGGATGACGGGCCTGGCGGCCGAATAGCCCCGCGCCCTTGCCGCGGTGCGGCAAGAAAAGGCGGGACTCCTGTCATGGTGCCGTTATCCTGTGCCTGGGAGAATCACTGGGACTGGGGATGATCCAGATGGTCGATATGTCGATGCTCGACACCAATCCTGTTGCGCTGGTCAATGGCGTGTCAAAGGACGAGGTGCCGACCTTCCTGCGACGGACGATCCGGGAAAAGAAACTCACCAAGATCGTGAGCGCGCTGAACAAGGAGGTCCTGTCCGCCGATCCGGCCCGCCGGGACGCCGCGGCCTCCGCGCTCAAGAGGATCGGCTTCATCTGATCGCAGTTGGGCCGCTCGAGGCCCTAGCGACAGGCCGATCAGTTCTCCGCCCCCGGAGTTGCACTCTCGGCAGCGCAGGCGGCCTGAAGGACGGTGTCCTCCTCGCCCACCCGCAGCCAGTCGGGGTCGATGACCCGCCCGTCGTCGCCAAAGGCGGTGCGGTCCGTGATCGGCATCTGCGCCAGTCCGACGCAGTCGAAGAGGACCGGCACCGTCAGTTCCGGCTCGGACCGGCCGACGAACCGGACCGGCACGATCCGCTGGCCCCGGACCATGCCGTGGGGTTCGGCCTGGTCCGGCGCGATGGCAACCAGCCGCACGGCGGGCGGCAGGATGTAGCTCCAGGGCTTGAGGGATGAGACCTCGCGCGTCACCGTGACCACCTGCTCGCCCTCGGGCAGGCCGGCGCGCGCGAGCGGCAGACAGAGGTAGTCCGAGACGATCCAGCCGAGCAGCAGCCCCGCCAGCGCGGCCCCGACCGTGGGCCAGATCCGCCGCGACAGGACATGGCCCAGAAGGCCCAGGGCGGCCCCGAAGGCCAGCGTCACACCCAGCGCCATCACCCCCGCCACCCCGTCGCAGTTCCCCTGCGTCCGGTCTAGCGCCCCGTGCGGAGCGGCGCCACCATGGCGCGCAGGCTGGCCGCGATCTCCTCGATCCGGCCCATGGCGGGCAGGCCCTTCAGCTTGCCCTGCCGGCGGTAGTGGTCGATGAGCGGCGCGGTTTCGGCGTGGTAGGCGGCAAGCCGGGTGGCCACCTTGTCGGCCCGGTCGTCGGCGCGGCGCTTCATCCCGGTCCCGCCGCAGGCGTCGCAGGTGCCCTCCGTGCGCGGCGGCTTGAAGCTGTCGTGATAGCCCTCGCCGCAGGCGGCGCAGGTGTAGCGGCCCGAGATCCGGTCCACCATCGCGGCGTCGTCCACCTCGAGGGAGATCACCGCGCCCACCTCCTGCCCGCGCTCGGCCAGCAGCCGGTCGAGAGCGGCGGCCTGGGCGGCGGTGCGGGGGAAGCCGTCGAGGATGATTCCGGTGCCGAGGTCGCCTTGCCCCAGCCGGTCGCGCAGGATGGCGATGACGATCTCGTCGCTGACGAGGTGCCCTGAGTCCATCACCGCCTTGGCCTGCCGGCCCGCCTCGGTCCCCTCCGCCACCGCGGCGCGCAGAAGGTCGCCGGTGGAGAGCTGCACCATGCCAAACTCGTTCTCGAGCATCCGCGCCTGCGTCCCCTTCCCGGCCCCCGGAGGGCCAAGAAGGATCAGGACGGGGGCGCGGGTGGCGACGGCCGTGTCCGCCCCGCTCATCCCTTGTTCATCCGGTTTTCGATCAGGTCGTCGACCACCGAGGGATCGGCGAGGGTCGAGGTATCCCCGAGCGAGCCGTGATCGTTCTCGGCGATCTTGCGCAGGATGCGGCGCATGATCTTGCCCGAGCGCGTCTTGGGCAGCCCGGGGGCCCACTGGATCAGGTCGGGCTTGGCGATCGGGCCGATCTCCTGCCGCACCCAGCCTTCCAGCTCCTTGCGCAGCTCGTCCGAGGGTTCGACCCCGTTCATCAGGGTGACATAGGCGTAGATGCCCTGCCCCTTCACCTTGTGCGGGTAGCCGACCACGGCGCTTTCGGCGACCTTGGCATGGGCGACGAGGGCGCTTTCCACCTCGGCCGTGCCCATCCGGTGGCCGGAGACGTTGATGACGTCATCCACCCGCCCGGTGATCCAGTAGTCGCCGTCCGCATCCCGGCGGCAGCCGTCCCCGGCGAAGTAGTAGCCCTTGTAGTCGCTGAAGTAGGTCTTCTCGAAGCGTTCGTGGTCGCCCCAGACGGTCCGCATCTGGCCCGGCCAGCTGTCGGCGATGCAGAGCACCCCCTCGACGCCGTTGCCCTCGACCACGGTGCCCTTCTGCGGGTCGAGCACCACGGGCTTCACGCCGAAGAAGGGTTTCATCGCGGAGCCCGGCTTGGTCGCATGGGCGCCGGGAAGCGGGGTCATCATGTGGCCCCCCGTCTCGGTCTGCCACCAGGTGTCGACGATGGGGCAATTTCCCTTGCCGACGACGGTATTGTACCAGTTCCAGGCCTCCGGGTTGATCGGCTCGCCCACGGTGCCGAGGAGCTTGAGGTCGCTGAGGTCGTATTTCTCGACGAACTCGTTGCCCTGCCCCATCAGCGCCCGGATCGCGGTGGGGGCGGTGTAGAACTGGTTCACCTTGTGCTTCTCGCAGACCGCCCAGAACCGGCCCGCGTCGGGGTAGGTCGGCACGCCCTCGAACATCAGGGTCGTGGCCCCGTTCGCCAGCGGGCCATAGACGATGTAGCTGTGCCCCGTGACCCAGCCCACGTCCGCGGTGCACCAGAAGATGTCCCCCTCGTGGTAGTCGAAGGTGTACTGGTGGGTCATCGCCGCATAGACGATGTAGCCGCCCGAGGTATGGACGACGCCCTTGGGTTTGCCGGTGGAGCCGGAGGTGTAGAGGATGAAGAGCGGATCTTCGGCGTTCACTTCCACCGGCGGGCAGTCGGCCTCGACCTCCTCGGCCATCTCGTGCAGCCAGTGGTCGCGGTCCTGGACCCAGGCCACCTGCTGGCCGGTGCGCCGGACCACCAGCACCTCCGGATCGGTGTTCGAGTTCACCAGCGCCTGGTTCACGTTGTCCTTGAGGTTGGTGACCTTGCCGCCGCGGGGCGCACCATCCGAGGTGATGACGACCTTGGCGTGGCAGTCGTCGATCCGGTTGGCCAGCGCGTCGGGCGAGAAACCGGCGAAGACGATGGAGTGGATCGCGCCCAGACGGGCGGTTGCCAGCATCGCGTAGGCCGCCTCGGGGATCATCGGCAGGTAGAGCACCACGCGGTCGCCCTTGCCGACGCCCAGTTTCTTGAGGACGTTGGCGAAGCGGCTGACCTCGGCGTGCAGCTCGCGGTAGGTGATGTGCCTGGCTTCGTCGTCGGGGCTGTCAGGCTCCCAGATGATCGCGGTCTGGTCGCCGCGCGTTTCCAGGTGCCGGTCGACGCAGTTGGCGGCGATGTTGAGGGTGCCGTCCTCGAACCACTTGATGTCGACCTTGCCGAACTCGAAGGAGGCGTTCTTGACGGTCTTCGGTTCCTTTATCCAGTCGATACGCTGCGCGTGCTCGGCCCAGAACCCCTCGGGGTCGGCGATCGAGGCGTCGTACATCCGCTGGTAGGTGTCGGCATCCGCGTGGGCGTTCGCGGCGAAGGCCTCGCTCGGCGGATAGGTTTTCGGCGCATCACTGGTGTTGGCGGACATGGCTCCCCCCCTTGGTCGGTGTTCGTGTCGGTCCTCCGGGTGCGTATCGGCCCGCCAGGCGGCCGGCCGGCGCGCACGCCTCCTCTCGCGGCGAATATCACCGTCCCGTGAAGGGTAGTCCACACGGCAGTCAAATCACGCGGGGTGTTCTGTAAACCGGTTTTCCGGATGGTTGAAAAATCTGTAAATCGGAGAAAAGCCTTTGGCTCCTTGCATATGCGCCGGGTCTTGCCAGCAGGGTGCCGCCCCTGTCGGCGGTCCCCCGCCGGCCTGCGACATCCTGACTGCCTTGGGGGCAAGGGCCCTCGGCTTGCCCTTCTCAATCGCGCCGTCCCTTGGCATCCTGCCCCCGAGCAGCACCCGGAGCCAAAAATCATGCCCACCCGTCGCCTCTTTCTCGCCGGCCTGACCGCCCTGTCCGCCTGCGGCCAGGTCCCCGACATGCGCGGGGCCGCGCCCGCCGCCGCCCGCCGGCCGGCCGAGGACTGGGCGGTCGTGCCGAACCCCGCCTTCGACAACTGGCTGGCCGCCTTCGCCCCCCGTGCCCGCGCGGCCGGCATCCCCGCCAGCGTTGTCGATCCGGCGATCAACAGCGCCGGCTACATCCCCAAGGTGGTCGAACGCGACCGCAACCAGACGGAGTTCAGCCGCACGATCGAGGATTACCTTGCCATCGCCGCCAGCGAGGAACGGGTGAGCAAGGGCCGCGCCGCCTATGCCCGTCATCGCGGCACGCTGGAGGCCATCGCGGCGCGCTACGGCGTGCAGGCCAACGTGGTCTGCGCCGTCTGGGGATTGGAGAGCATGTACGGCGAGCGCCGGGGCGACGTGCCCGTCATCTCGGCCCTCTCCACCCTCGCCTTCGACGGGCGGCGGGGCCAGTTCTTCGAAAGCCAGCTGATCGCGGCCCTGCGCATCCTCGCCGCCGGGGACGTGCCGCTGAACCGGATGACCGGCAGCTGGGCCGGGGCGATGGGCCACACCCAGTTCATCCCGACCTCGTTCCAGGAGTTCGCGGTGGATTTCACCGGCGACGGGCGGCGGGACATCTGGGCCGAGGATCCCTCGGACGCCCTCGCCTCCACCGCCGCCTACCTCAGCCGCAACGGCTGGCAGGCCGGCCGGCCCTGGGGGACGGAGGTGACGCTTGGCAGTTACGGCGGGCCGTTCGGGCGCGGGAATACGACCTCGTCCTCCGCCTTGGCCTCGGCGGGGGTGCGCCCCGCGGCGGGCGGCGCCCTGCCCGACCATGGCGCGGCCTCGGTGATCCGTCCCGGCGGAGCGCAGGGGCCGGCCTTCGTGGTCTGGCGAAACTTCAGCGTGATCCTGCGCTACAACAACGCCGAGAGCTACGCGCTCGGCGTCGGCCACCTTAGCGACCGCATTGCGGGCGGCGGCCCGATCCGCGCGTCCTTTGGCCCGGATGCGAACGGCCTGACGAAGGAGGATCGCATCCGGTTGCAGCAGCGGCTGACCGCCCTTGGGTTCGACACCAATGGCATCGACGGGGTGATCGGCTCGGGCACCGAAGGCGCGATCCGGGCCTACCAGCAGGCCAACGGGCTGCCGGTGACGGGGACGCCCTCGCCCGAGTTGCTCCGACGACTCGGGTAAGGCGGGGCGCACGCGCCGTCGAAGACGCGTGGCCCGGTCAGAGAGACGGCAGCCAGAGGATCAGGGCCGGAACCGCCATCAGCAGCGCCACGTGCAGGACATCCGCCAGCACGAAGGGCCCCGTCCCCCGGAAGATCCGGGTCAGCGGGATGTCCTTGGCCACGCCGTAGAGGACGTAGACATTCATCCCCACCGGCGGCGTGATCAGCGCGATCTCGGTCATCCGCACCACCAGCACGCCGAAGAAGACCGCGTCGTAGCCCAGCTGCGTGACCAGCGGGAAGAACAGCGGCACCGTCAGGGTCATCATCGCCGAGGCGTCGAGGATCATGCCGAGGAAGAAGTAGACCAGCAGGATCAGGAGCAGGACGATGATCGGCGCCATGTCCACCGCGCTGACCCAGCCGACCACGTTCATCGGGATGTTGGTCACCGTCACGAAGGCGTTGAACATCAGCGCGCCGTAGAGGATGCCGAAGATCATGCCGGTGGTCTTGAGGGTCTCGAAGGCGGCCGTGCGGATCTCGGCCCATTTCAGGCGCCCGCGGAGCAGCGACAGGACGATGGCGCCGAAGGCCCCCATCGCGCCGGCCTCGGTCGGGGTGAACCAGCCCCAGACGATCCCGCCCATGACGAGAACGAAGAGGAGGATGACGTCCCCCGTCTTCTTCGTCGCCTCCCACCGTCCGGCCCAGCCGAAGTGCGGGCCTGCGGGGCCGAGGGCGGGGTTCAGGCGGCAGCGGATCCAGATCACGGCCATGTAGAAGATGGCCAGCAGGATGCCGGGGATGATGCCGGCGGCGAACATCGCGCCGATCGAGGTCTCGGTCAGGATGCCGTAGATGATGAACATGCCCGAGGGCGGGATCAGCGACCCGATGGTCCCCCCGGCCGCCACGGACCCGGCGGCGAGGCTGTCCTGGTAGCCGTGCTTGCGCATCTCGGGCAGCGCGACGAGGCCCATGGTGGCCGTGGTCGCCAGCGAGGAGGCGTTGACCGAGGCGAAGCCGGCGGATGCGCCGATGGTGGCCATCGCCAGCCCGCCCCGCAGGTGCCCGATCATCCGGGCGGCAAAGTCGTAGAGGTCCCGCCCGATGCCGCTGGCGAAGAGGATTTGCGCCATGAAGAGGAACAGCGGGATCGTACCGATGGCGTAGTTGGTGGAGAGGTCGAAGGCCACGACCCCCAGCTTCACCACCGCCGCGTGGAAGGTGATGAGGTAGGCGAAGCCGACGAAGCCCACGAGCCCCATGGCAAAGCCGATCGGCATGCCGAGGGCGATCAGGGTGAAGAGGACGGCGATGCCGAGGCCGCCGGTGGTGCCGGGGCTCATGTCCGGCTCTCCCGCCCGAGGGCCGTCTCGACCGCGCGGTAGAGCAGGACCGCCACCAGCAGGCTGACCGCGCCGACCATCATCCAGCGGAAGGGCGCGACGGGGATGTCGAGGAAGGGCGTCGTCTCGCCCTGGGCCTGGCGGCGCAGGACCTCCTCGACCCCGGCGGTGGCGACCATGCCCCAGAAGCCCGCGCCGATCGCCAGCATCACCCCGACGAGCGGATCCGCGATGCGCCGCGGCAGGGTATTCGTCAGAAGGTCGACCTTCGTGTGCGCCCCGGCCCAGGCGGTATAGGCGAGCGCGAAGGTCACGGCGGGCATGATGAGCAATTCGGCCAGCACGTAGGTGCCCGGAAAGGCGATGCCGAGGAAGCGGAAGGTCACCGTCACCACGGTGAGGCACATGAGCGCCGCCACCGACAGGGTGCCGATGATCGCGGCGAGGCGGACCAGCCCGCCGAGGAAAGTGCCGATGGCCTGCATCTGTCGTCCCTGCCCTGAGAAGGGACCGGGACGGCGCGCGCCCCGGTCCGCTGTCGCTTACTCGGCGTCGTAGGCCGAGCGGATCGTGCCCAGGACCTCTGTCCCCGGCTTGCCCATGGCGTCGAGCTCGGCCGCGACCTCCTCGATCGCCGGGGCGAAGGCGGCGGAATATTCCTCGACCACCTCGTCCGGGAGGGTGTTGAACACCACGCCCTGCTCCTCGCCATAGGCGCGGCCGGCCTCCTCGGCCTCCTGCGCCAGCTCGAGCGTGCGCAGCGACAGCCATTCGACGTTGTCCTCGAACACCTGCTTGATGTCGTCGGGCATCGCGTCCCAGACCTCGGCATTCACTGCGCGGCTGGCGTAGGCACCCCGGCTGTGGGGCAGTTCGGAGTAGTAGCCGACCACCTCGGCGAAGCTGAGCGATTTCAGCGCCTCGTAGGGGGCAATGACGCCGTCGACCACGCCGCGCTCGAGGCTGGGGTAGGTTTCGGTCATCGGCATGGTCACGCCCTCGGCGCCGAAGGCGGCGAGCGGCCCGACGAAGTCGACGGCCGAGCGGATGCGCAGGCCTTGCAGGTCCTCGAGGCTCTCCACCGGCGCCTCGCGCAAGAGCAGGTGCATCGGCGTGCCGACGTTGTAGCCGACGACGTGGACGCCCAGTTCCTCCTCGAACACGGGGTATTCGTCGATCAAGTCCATGTAGACGTTCAGGACCTTCTGGGGGTCGGTGTAGCCGTAGAACATCCCCGGCGTCAGCCGGTTCATGTCATAACCCGAGCGGGCGTAGATCGGCGCGATGTAGCTGATGTCGGCCACCCCGGCGGCGAGTTCGTCGACGCCTTCGCGGCTGCTGATGAGGGCGCCGCCCCAGTAGGGCGTGATCTCGACCCGGCCGCCCGTCTGCTCCTCGATCCGGGCGATCCATTCGGCGTCGGCCTGCCCGTAGGGATGCGTCTCGGTATAGGGCGAGGCGTAGGTGTAGCTGAATTCCTGCGCCAGGGCCGGACCGCTCAGCGCGGCAAGGCCAAGGGCCAGGGTAAGGGCATGTTTCATATCGGTTCTCCTCCCGAACATGGTGGTTTCCTAGGGTGAATTGGCGGCTCTTCCGGCCGCTTGAAGGATCTCGTCGGTGTCGTGGCCCGGGGTCACGGCGGGCCGGATCTGCGGCTCTCCGCCAAGACGCACGGGCGGGCCGAGCTGGGTCAGGGGGCCGGAGGGGCCGGCGACCTCAAGGACCATGCCACGCTGGGTGAAATGCGGGTCGGCCACGGCCTCGGCGACGGACTGGACGGGGGCGAACTGGGTGCCGGCCGCCTCGAAGAGGGCAATCCAGTGGGCGCGGGGTTTTGCGGCGAAATCGGCGGCGAGCGTCTCGCGGATGCGCGGCCACTCGGCGCGGGAAAGTTGCAGCGCGGTGAACTCCGGGTGCCCCATGACCTCGCAGAAGGTGGCCCAGTAGCGCGGCTCCATGTCGGTCGTGATGAGCCATTCGCCGTCGGCGCACCGCCAGAGGCCCATGTCGGCCCGGCGGGTGCCGCGGGGCGGCGCGTCGTCCGGGTTCTCGTACCGGCTGAGGATATTGGCGAGCAGGCTCATCGAGCAATCGGCCATGGCCACGTCGAGGTGCGTCCCCTGCCCGGTCCGCTCGGCCCGGCGCACGGCGGCGAGGATGGCGAAGGCGGCATGGGCGCCGGTGGTGACGTCGGCGGCAGGGATGCCGGGCAGGCCGGGAGCCTCGGGGTCCTCACCCGTGCGCGACAGCACGCCCGAGAGCGCCAGCGCCACCGGATCGTGCCCCGGCTTGTCCCGGTAGGGGCCGGTCTGGCCGCAGAGGGTCAGGCTGGCGGTGACGATGGCGGGGTTCGCGGCGGCGAAATCGGCGTGCCCGAGGCCGAGGCCGGCAAGGACGCCGGGCCGGTAATCCTCGACCACCACGTCTATGGTCCGGGCGAGGTCCATCAGGATGGCACGGGTCTCCTCGGCGCCGATGTCGAGGAGGACGGATTTCTTGTTCCGCGCGAGGATGTCCCGCGCGCGCTGCGCGGCCTTGCCCTCGTCCGAGAGCTTGTCCCAGCCGAAGACCTTCTCCTGCTTGGCGATCTCGCGGGGGTTCTCGATGCGGATCACCTCGGCCCCCTGGTCGGCCATGAGCCAGGTGCAGTAGGGCCCCGGCAAGAGGCGGGAAAAGTCGAGGATGGTGAGGCCCTCAAGAGCGCCGGTCATGGGGTGCCCTCCGGCGCGTCGTGGCGCAGGAAGAGCGGGCCCGGCAGGCGGACGGTGCCGCCCTGCCCGTCCGGTACGTCCTGCCAGAGGTCCCTAGCCGCCAGATGCTCCGACGCCAGCACCTCGGCCACGCCCTGGCCGGCGCAGGGAACATAGCCCAGCCCCACGGCGCCGCCGAGATGGTGGCCGTAGGCGCCGGAACTCAGCTGGCCCACGATCTGCCCGTCACGCAGGATCGGCTCGTTGTGATAG
>JAMWZF010000096.1 GCA_024304875.1 Paracoccaceae bacterium | reverse complement strand
AGGGCCACACGGCGCCCAGCCCCCGCCGCCCCAGCGACAGGGCGAGAGCCATGAAGCGCGCGTCGCCGGAGGCGCTCACGTCTCGGCGTTTTTCTCGGGACGCAGTTCGCTGACGAACTTGTCGAAGTCGTCGGCGGCCTGGAAGTTCTTGTAGACGCTGGCGAAGCGGACGTAGGCCACGGTGTCGATCCGCGCGAGGCTCTCCATCACGATCTCGCCTATGGTCTTGGAGGGGATGTCCGTCTCTCCCATGCTCTCCAGCCGGCGCACGATGCCGGAAATCATCTGGTCGATGCGCTCGGGCTCCACGGGGCGTTTCTGCATCGAGATGCGAATCGAACGCTCGAGCTTGTCGCGGTCGAATTCCTCGCGCCGGCCGTTGGTCTTGACGACCACCAGGTCGCGCAGCTGGACACGTTCATAGGTCGTGAACCGGCCGCCGCAGGCCGGGCAGAACCGGCGCCGCCGGATCGCCACATGGTCTTCCGCGGGCCGCGAATCCTTGACCTGTGTGTCGACGTTTCCACAAAACGGACAGCGCATCTTTCGCCCCTTATCTCTGCCTCTAGGGGGTTGGTCCCCCTTGTTGGGCACCACTATAGGAACCCGCGCAATCTTTGGGTAGGGCGAATTCCGAGGCACCAGATTTTGGTGCATCCAGCCCACGGTTTCGGCGGAAGACGTCAAATCGGACCCTCGCCGGTCCGTGATCGGCCGGGGCGGTCGTCATCGGAAGGGGGCGGGCTAGGTCCCGCGGCAACACCCGAAAACGGAGACTGACATGACCAAGACCCTTTTCATCACCGGCGCCTCCAGCGGCATCGGCGCCGCCACCGCGAAGGCCGCCGCCGAGGCCGGCTGGAACGTCGCCCTCTTCGCCCGCAGCACCGACAAGCTGGAAAAGCTGGCCGGAGAGATCGGCGATGCCGCCCTCGTCCTCGGCGGGGACGTGACCAAACTGGACGATGTCGAGGCGGCCGTATCGAAAACGGTCGAGAAATTCGGCGGCCTCGACGCCGCCTTCGCCAACGCGGGCCTCGGCCTCGACACCCCCGGCACGGTCGAGGGCGACCCGGACGAATGGCGCACCATGATCGACGTGAACATCATGGGCCTGCTCTACACCGCCCGCGCCGCGATCCCGCACCTGAAGACAACCAAGGGCCACCTGGTGATGACCGGCTCCGCCGCCGGCCGCCGCCATATCCCCGGCTCCATCTACGGCGCGACAAAGTGGTTCGTGCACGGCTACGCCGGCAACATGGCCGAGGAGATGAAGGAATGGGGAGGCCGCGTCACGGTCGTCGCCCCCGGCATGGTCGATACCGCCTTCTTCAGCGAGCCCAAGCCCGACAAGCTGCAGCCCGAGGACGTGGCCGGCGCCGTGATGCACGCGCTTCAGGCCGATCCGCGCTGCGCCGTGCGCGAAGTCTTCCTGATGCCGCAGAACTAGCCCCGGTCCGGCGCGAGGTGGGCCGCCACCTCGCGCCGGTGCGGCCGGCGGCGATGTTCGAAAAGGTAGATCCCCTGCCATCTGCCGAGCCGCATCCGGCCCTCCATGACGGGAATCGACAAGCTGACCGGCATCATCGCCGCCTTGATATGCGCCGGCATGTCGTCCGGCCCCTCCATCGTGTGGGTCAGGTAGGCCATCTCGGGCCGATCCGAGGGCGGCACCAGCCGGTCAAAGTAGGCGCGCAGGTCGCTCCGCACATCAGGGTCCGCATTTTCCTGGATCAGGAGAGAGGCGGAGGTGTGCCGGACCAAGAGTGTCAGCAGGCCGCTGGCGCGCGGAAGCCAGCGCGACACCTCCGCGGTGAACTCGTAGAGGCCGGGGCCGCGGGTCTCGATGGTGAAGGTCGTCTGCATGCCGCCAGCCTGCGCCGCCGCCGGGCGGACTTGCAAGGGGCGGACCCGCGTGGAAGATGCACGGCATGGCAGGCAAATCCTCATTCGGAGCCACCGTCACCGCCCTGGTCCGCGCCGGCCGGACGACCGAGGCGGTGCGCCTTGTCGAGGACGCGCTGAAGAGGGCCCCGCGCGACGTGACCCTGCTGACCACCCTGGCCCAATTGCACAACCGGGGCACCCGGTCCTATTCACGCGCCCGGCGCGCGGCAGAGGCGGCGCTGAAGACGGCCAAGCGCAACCTGCCCGCCCTGATGGAAGCCGCGCAGGCCAGTGCGGCAATGTCGGATTTCGAGGCCGCGCTGACCTTTCTGGACACCGCCCGCAAGGTGGCCCCGAAGGACCCCGACGTTCTCTATGTTCTCGCCGCCACCCAGCACCGGATGGACCGCTTCGAGGATGAGGTCGCCACGCTGGACGCAGCCCTCGCCCTCCGCGCCGATCATCCGCAGACGCGGATGCAGCGGGCGACGGCCCTGCTCAGCGCCGGGCGTCTGACCGAGGCGGCGGAGGCCTGCCGCGCGCTCTTTGCGGACCGGCCGGAACTGTCGCATCTCTATGGGATCTACGCCAGCGCGGCGACGATCACGGCGGATGACCCGCTCTACCGGCACTTCAAGGACGTCATCGTCCCCGCCCAGACCGCGCCCCAGCAGATTGCCCGTTGTCGCCGGGTGCTGGCCAAGATGGAGGACGATCTCGGCCACCATGGCCGGGCAATGGCGCTGACGGCAGAGGCGAATGCGGCCGAGGGCATCCGGCACGATGCGCACCGCTACGCGGCCTTCATCGCCGCCCAGACCTCGCTGACCCGTGCCGACTACATGGGGCGCTCCGGCCTGGCGGACGACACGCCGGTGCTGATCGTCGGGATGCCGCGGTCGGGAAGCACCTTGATGGAGCAGGTTCTGACCCGGCACGGCGAGATCGGAGGCGTCGGCGAGAGCAACGCGCTGCGGGACATCGTCCGCGATCTCGGCATTGCCGAGCATGACGGCCCCGCCCTCGCAGCCCGGATCCGGGGCCTGACCGACACTCAGGCGGCGGCGCATGGGCGGAGATACCTTGACGAAATCCGATCCGGCGGCGGCGGGGCCGCCCGGATCGTGGACAAGAACTTGCACAATTTCGAGTATCTGGGCCTGATCGCGCGGATCCTGCCGCGCGCCCGCATCCTGCACGCCCTGCGCGATCCGATGGACACCTGCGTCAGCTGCTACCTGCAGCGCCTGTCGCCCTGGCACGCCTATACCCGCGACCTCGGCGACCTTGGGCGTTATTACAGGCAGTACCGCCGGCTCATGGAGCATTGGGCACAGGCGCTGCCGAACCCCCTGCTGCCGGTCCGGTACGAGGACATGGTGACGGACACGGAGAGCACGACCCGGCGGCTGGTCGAATTCCTCGGGCTCGACTGGGACCCGGCCTGTCTCGACCACAGGGCGGCCAAGGAGGTGCGCACCCTCTCGGCCGCTCAGGTCCGCCGGCCGATCTACCGCACGTCGGTGGAAAAATGGCGGCGCTACGAGGCGCACCTCGGGCCGCTCAAGACAGAACTGGCGGGGTTCTACGAAGGCGGGCTGGACTAGCGACAGGCCGCCCTAACCGAAGAGCCGGTCGCCCTGTTCGTCGATGATCTGCCGGGCCTTGGCGAGGCTCGCCTCCACCGCCTGATCGTAGTCCGAGATCACGTCGGCGCGGACCAGTTCGTGCGCCCTGGTCTCCCCGCCGATCTGCTTCTCGATCCGGGCGGCGATGCGGTGGCCGCCGGACTCCCTGATCGGCTGCGGGACAATGCGGAACTCCTTGTAGACCTCCGACGCGGACTGCGGGGCGGCGGTATCCGAGGCGCCGCCGCCGAAGAGTTTGGACAGCCAGGACATTCGCCTACTGATCCAGGAACGACCGGAGCTTCCGCGACCGGCTCGGGTGCTTCAGCTTGCGCAGGGCCTTGGCCTCGATCTGGCGGATCCGCTCGCGGGTGACGCTGAACTGCTGGCCGACCTCCTCGAGGGTGTGGTCGGTGTTCATGCCGATGCCGAAGCGCATCCGCAGGACGCGTTCCTCGCGAGGCGTCAGGGAAGCGAGCACGCGGGTCGTGGTTTCCTTCAGGTTCTCCTGAATTGCGGAGTCGAGCGGCAGGACGGCGTTCTTGTCCTCGATGAAGTCGCCAAGCTGCGAATCCTCCTCGTCGCCGATGGGCGTCTCGAGGCTGATCGGCTCCTTGGCGATCTTCATCACCTTGCGGACCTTCTCGAGCGGCATCTGCAGCTTCTCGGCCAGCTCTTCCGGGGTCGGCTCGCGGCCGATCTCGTGCAGCATCTGGCGCCCCGTCCGCACCAGCTTGTTGATCGTCTCGATCATGTGAACCGGGATGCGGATCGTGCGGGCCTGGTCGGCGATGGACCGGGTGATGGCCTGGCGGATCCACCAGGTCGCGTAGGTCGAGAACTTGTAGCCGCGGCGGTACTCGAACTTGTCGACCGCCTTCATCAGGCCGATGTTGCCTTCCTGGATCAGGTCCAGGAACTGCAGGCCACGGTTGGTGTATTTCTTGGCGATGGAGATCACGAGACGCAGGTTCGCCTCGACCATTTCCTTCTTGGCCTGGCGGGCTTCCTTCTCGCCCTTCTGGACCTGCTGCACGATGCGGCGGAATTCGGAGATGTCCACGCCGACGTACTGGCCGACCTGGGCCATCTCGGCGCGCAGCTCCTCGACCTTGGGGGCCGACTTCTCGATGAAGGCGCCCCAGGCGCGGCCGTTCTTCTGGCCCATGTCCTCGAGCCAGGTCGGGTCGAGTTCGCGGCCGCGGTATTCGTCGATGAACTCGCGGCGGTTGATGCGGGCCTGGTCGGCCAGCTTCACCATCGAGCTGTCGATCGACATGATCCGGCGGTTGATGCCGTAGAGCTGGTCGATCAGCGCGTCGATACGGTTGTTGTGCAGGTGCAGGGAGTTGACGAGCTGCACGATCTCGGACCGCAGGGTCTGGTAGGTCTGCTCGTCGCCGTCCGAGAACGACGAGTCCTCGTTCAGCTGGGCCGAGATCCGGGCGTCCTGCATGTCGGACAGGGTGGCGAAGTCGCGGGCGATGACGTCGAGAGTCTCGAGGACCTGCGGCTTCAGCGCGGCCTCCATCGCGGCCAGCGACATGTTCGCGGCCTCTTCCTCGTCCTCGTCGTCTTCCTTGGCGATCGGGTTGCCGTCGGCGTCGAGCTCGGGGCCGCTGTCCTTGTCCTTGGATTCGGTCGCGCCGGCGCCGGATTCGACCACGGCCTCGGTCCCGCCCTCCTCGTCGAGCTGGTTGCCGAAGGTCGCCTCGAGGTCGATGACATCGCGCAGCAGGATGTCTTCGTTCAGAAGTTCGTCGCGCCAGATGGTGATCGCCTGGAAGGTCAGCGGGCTTTCGCAGAGCCCCAGGATCATCGTGTTGCGGCCGGCCTCGATCCGCTTGGCGATGGCGATCTCGCCCTCGCGGGACAGAAGCTCGACGCTGCCCATCTCGCGCAGATACATGCGGACGGGGTCGTCCGTGCGGTCCAGCTTCTCCTGCTCGGCGCCGCCGAGGGCGACCTCGCGGCTGCCCTCCTTGGTGGTCAGCTCGGTCGACTTCTGGTTCTCCTCGGTCTCCTCGGATTCCTCCTCCTCGGTGACCTGGATGCCCATGTCGTTGAGCATGCTCATGACGTCCTCGATCTGGTCGGAGGAGACCTGATCGGGCGGCAGGACCTGGTTGAGCTGATCGTAGGTGATGTACCCGCGCTCGCGCGCCTCGGCGATCATCTTCTTGACCGCCGCCTGGCTCATGTCGAACGAGACCTCGGTGTCGGAGACGTCTTCCTTGCGGTCGTCGGTGTCCTTGGCGGCCATTCAAAGCTCCTTTGCCGGGGCTGAACCGAATCACGTCAGGTGATTCGGGTTCTCACGAATCAACCCGTGCCCCCGGTGATTCGCAACCGCCCCCGCGGTTGTTTTGCCTATGCGTGACCTAATCCGTCCGGTCGCCGCGTCCATGCCCGATTCGGGCCAGTAATTCGTCAAATGCCGAGCGTTCGTCCCGGCTGATCCGGGCTCCGTTCGGCCCGGTGTCGTATTCCGTCCTGTCGTCGCCCTGTTCGTGGCCCGCCCGGTTCATCGCGCTGGCCGACTGCATCAGCCTCGCGGTCAGGCGTTCATCCGCAAGGTCGCCCACAAGCTCTTCTTCCGCCTCGGCAATTTCCATCGCATGTCCCCGGCGCGCGGCCAGTTTGGCGAATTCCTCGGCCAGGCACATCTCGGCCAGGTCCAAGTCACCCGGGCGGCGCACCGCCGGGATGATGGCCACGTGGGGGTGGGCAAACAGCTTTTCAAGCGCCTCCGTCCCGATCTGACGGACAATTTCGGCCCGGCAGTCGCCGACGTGCTCGACCCGCAGGAGCGCGTCGCGCAGCCGGGCGTGTTCGCCGTCCACCAGTTCCAGCGCCTCCAGCTGCCCTTCGAATCGGTTCAGCGCGACCGGGTTGGCGATCAGCACCGCGAGGATCGCCGCCTCGCGCAGCCGGTCCTCGGCCGGACCGTCCATCGCCAGCGCGCTGGCCTTGGCCCCCGGCGTCGCGGTCGGCCGCGGCTTGTTTCGGCCGGGGGTCCAGGGCGCCCGCGGGGGGCGGAACAGGGCCCGGCGCAGTTCCGCAATCTCGTCGCCGTAGTGCCGACGGATCGAGGGGTCGACGATCAGCTTCAGCCTCTCGCGCAAGGCCTTGTCGAGGGCGGCCTTCCTCTCGGGACTGTCGAAGCGTTTTCCTTCCGTCTCCTGCTGCCAGAGCAGGCCGACCATGGGCCGCGCGGCCTCGATCACCTTGTCCATCGCGGCGGCGCCGGAGGCTTTCAGCAGGTCGTCGGGGTCCTTGCCTTCCGGCAGGAGGGCGAAGCGCAGGCTCTTGCCCGCCTGCAGCAGCGGAAGGGCCACGTCGATCAGGCGCAGGGCGGCCCGGAGGCCGGCGGTGTCGCCGTCGAGCGCGATGATCGGCTCGTCCGCGATCCGCCACATCAGCGCCAGCTGGTGTTCGGTGATCGCGGTGCCGAGGGGCGCCACCGTGGCGGCGAACCCCGCCTCGGAGAGGGCGATCACGTCCATGTAGCCCTCGGCCACCAGCAGCGGCTGCCCCCTGCCCGCCGCCTCGCGCGCGGGGGCATGGTTGTAGAGGGCGCGGGACTTGTCGAAGAGCTCGGTTTCCGGAGAGTTCAGGTATTTCGCGTTGTCGTTCGGATCCATCGCCCGGCCGCCGAAGGCGATGCAGCGGCCCCGGCCGTCGCGGATCGGGAACATCAGGCGGTCGCGAAACGTGTCGTAGGGCTCGCGCCCCTTGTCCGAGGCACGGACGAGGCCGGCGGCCAGCATCAGCTCGGGATCGACGCCCTTGCCCTTCAGGTGGTCCGCCAGGTTCTGCCAGCCCTGCGGGGCATAGCCGATCTCCCAATGCTCCAGCGCCTTCTGCGTCAGGCCCCTTCGCTCGGTGATGTAGGTCCGCGCCGCTGTCCCCGCCCCGGTCTTGAGCTGAAGGCGGAAGAACTGCACCGCCATCTCCATGACCTCGGCGAGCTGGGTCCGGCGGTCGGCCTTCGCTCGCGCCTGCGGGTCGCGCTCGGGCATCGGCAGGCCGGCCTCGTCGGCGAGGATGCGGATCGCCTCGACGAACTCCACGTTCTCGGTCTCGCGCACGAAGGAGATGGCGTCGCCCTTCGCGTGGCAGCCGAAGCAGTAGTAGTACCCCTTGCGGTCGTCGACGTGGAAGCTCGCCGTCTTTTCCTGGTGGAACGGGCACGGCGCCCACATGTCGCCCTTGCCCGGGTTGGACTTGCGGTTGTCCCACATGACCTTGCGACCGACGACCTGGGCCAGGCTCAGGCGGCCGCGCAGCTCGTCGAGGAATCCGGGGGGCAGGGACATGGGCGCCAATATCGGCCCTGCGGCGCGGAGCGGCAAGGGGTGCCGCTGCGGGTCCCGCCGGGCCGGCGCCCGGGCAGGCGGCGTCGCGGCGGGTGGAGGAGTGGCTCCGGAAGATGAGTATTTGGGCCAGCCCGAAGCAGGGGCGGTCCGCCCGGGAGGTCAGACGCTGTGGCGCCGCGCCGTTCGGATCGCGCGGGCAAGGTCGTGCACCAGGGTCCCCGCCATGGACCGCATGACCATGACCTCGAGCGTGTCGTCGTCGATCCGCGTGACCGAGCCCGTCATGTGGCCGATCAGCGTCCGCGCCGTTCGGCCGGCGGGAAAGACCGCCCTGCGCAGGTCAAGCGGAACAAGACGGGCCAGGACCGTCGGTCCGGCCTCTCCGGTGATCCTGGCCACCGCCCAGCCGTCGGACTGATCGACCGTCACGTGGCCCTCCGGCGGCGGCGCGCCGGTCAGCAGGGCCTGCCCCGGCCCCATCCAGATCAGGCGCGCCGCACCCTCGGCGGAGACGTCGCCGGGGGCGGGGACGGCAAGCGCGCCGACCTGCGCTCCGGTCTCGGCGAAGATCAGCGTCATCGACCCCGGGTCGTGGGCCGTGACGGCCACCCCCGCCCCCTCGAGCGGGAGGCCGTCTGCGAAAGGGTCCGTCGCCACCAGCCTAGCCACGCATCCGCCCTCCCTCGGGGTCGACGGCCACCGGATCGGTCACCCGGCAGAGCGTCTCCACGCCGCGCATGCGGTCGACCATGCGGACCGTCGTGCCGATCCGTTCGGGCCCGCGGGACAGGAAGCCGAGGGCAAGGTCGTGGCCGAGCGTCGGCGAATGGCAGGCCGAGGTGATGTAGCCGAGGTCGGTCTCCGGTTTTTGCGCGCCGGCGGCGTCGAACAGGTGCGCCCCGGCCAGCAGGCGGCCCCCGGCCATCGGTTTCAGCCCGACGAGCCGCTGGCGACCGGGGTCGACCAGCCCCGGCCGGCCGGCGGCGGCCCGGCCGATGAAGTCCTTCCTGCCCGACATCATGCCCTGCAGCCCCAGGTCGTAGGCCGTGGTCCGTCCGTGCAGTTCGGCATGGGTGAGAAAGCCCTTCTCGATCCGCAGGACGTTCAGCGCCTCCATCCCGTAGGCCCCTCCCCCGAGGCTCTCGGCCTGCGCCACCAGCAAGCGCCAGAGGCTGGCGCCGTAGCGGGCGGGGACGGCGACCTCGTATCCTCGTTCGCCGGAGAAGGAGATGCGGAACAGGCGCCCTTCGGTGCCCGCGACGGTGGCCGGGCGGCAGCCCATGAAGGGAAGGTCCGGCGAGAGATCGAGCAGCCCCTCGAGCAGCGTATCCGCCTCGGGCCCCGCCACGGCGAACTGCGCCCAGTGTTCGGTGACAGAGGCGATGTGGACCCGCAGGTCCGGCCGCAGCACCTGCGCGGCGAAGTCGAGGTGGGCCATGACCTGACCGGCGGCGGCGGTCGTGGTGGTGACGAGGAAGCGCTCCGCCCCGAGGCGGGCGCAGGTGCCGTCGTCCATGACGTGCCCGTCCTCGCGCAGCATCAGGCCGTAGCGGACCGTTCCCTCGGCGAGGGTCGACATCGTGTTCGTGTAGACGAAGTCGAGGAAGGCGCCCGCGTCCGGGCCCTGCACGTCGATCTTGCCAAGGGTGGAGACATCGGCGACGCCGACGGCCCCCCGGACGTGGCCGACCTCGCGGTCGCAGGCCGTGCGCCAGTCCCGGTCGCCCGGCCGCGGGAAGTAGGCCGGCCGGTACCACAGGCCCG
>JAMWZF010000095.1 GCA_024304875.1 Paracoccaceae bacterium | reverse complement strand
CCGGTGGAACCGCGCGTCATCCTGCATGACGCTGCATTTGCCGACCCGGCGAAAGAGGTGGCCTCGGCGCTGGACATCCCGGCGCTGCCGATGGGCGCGCCTCTCGAGGCCGCGCCGCGCCCTGGATCCGTCGGCATGATCCCCGGCGATCGGCCGTGGTACCTTCTGTTCACTTCCGGCACCACGGGCCGGCCGAAGGCGGTGATCCAGACCGCCCGCATGGCCTGGGCCAACGCGGTGAACATCGGGCAGGCGATCCATCTGACCGGCGCGGACCGGTCGGTGAACTTCCTGCCCGTGTTCCACACCGCCGGCATCAACCTCTACACCCTGCCGCTCTTCCTGGCCGGCGGATCCTCGACCATCCTGCCGAAGTTCGAGGCGGCGGACCTGCTGACCCTGCTGGCGGGTGGCGCGGTGACCCAGTTCTTCGGCGTCCCCGCGATCTACCAGGCCTTCAGCCTGTCCGAGGCCGTTGATCGGGTCGACTGGACGCGCGTGCGCTGCGGCTGCGGCGGCGCGCCCCTGTCCGAGCCGCTGATCCGCCTCTTCGCCGCCAAGGGCGCCCGGGTCCTCAACGGCTTCGGCATGACAGAGACCGGGCCGACCGTCTTCCTGATGGACCCCGCGCACGCGGAGGAGAAGATCGGCTCCGTCGGCCGGCCCCAGATGCTGACCGAATGTCGTCTGGCGGGCGTGCCAGATGGCGCCGAGGGCGAGGGCGAAGTCCTGCTGCGCGGCCCCAACATCACCCCGGGCTACTACGGCAACCCCGAGGCGACGGCGGCCACCTTCGAGGGCGGCTGGCTGAAGACCGGCGACGTGGGCCGGCGCGACGCGGACGGCTTCCTGCGGATCGTGGACCGCATCAAGGACATGTACATCTCGGGCGGCGAAAACGTCTATCCGGCCGAGGTGGAGCGGGTGCTGGTAGAGCATCCCGCGGTGCTGGAGGCCGCGGTGGTGGGCGTCCCCGACGACCGCTGGGGCGAGACGGGCGCCGCCTTCCTGATCCTGCGGCCCGGGCAGCAGGTGGACGGGGAGGCCCTGCGCCTGTGGTGCCGCGAGAGGCTGGCCGCCTACAAGGTCCCCGCTACCATCCACGCGATGGACGACTTCCCCCGCACCGCCGCCGGCAAGGTGCGCAAACCCGACCTGAAGGCGATGCTCACATGACCGAACTGCGCGCGACCTGGACCCCGACCCAAGGCGAGTTCGACCGCTTCGCCGAGGTTTCGGGCGACGACAACCCGATCCACGTCGACCCGGACTTCTCCGAAGCGACCGCCTTCGGCGCGACGGTCAGCCACGGCATGCTGATCTACACGCGCCTCTGGGGCCTGGTCCGGGGGGCCTACCCCCAGGCGCGGGCGGTCCGCCAGACGATGATGTTTCCCAATCCCGCCTTTGCGGGCGTGGACGTGCAGCTGGTGGTCGAGGGGCACATTCCCGGCACCGTGACCATGCGCGCCTGGCGCCTGTCGGACGAGGCCGAGGTGTTCCTCGGCGAAGCGGAGGTGGCGTGATGGATGTGGGCGACAGGGCTGAGGTCACGCGGCGGTTCTCCTGGCCGGACGTGGCGGCGCTGGCGGCGCTTGGCGGGGGCGATCCGGGAGAGGCGGTGCCCGAGCCGCTGATCGGGGCGCTGTTCTCATACCTCCTGGGGGTGAAGCTGCCGGGGCCGGGGACGAACTACCTCAAGCAGGAGATCGCGTTTCTGGTCCCCGCGCCGCTGGACACTGAGCTGACGGCTTCCGTCGAGGTCACGCGGATCCGGCCGGAAAAGGCGATCGTCGATCTTTGGGCGCAGGCGCGGCTGCCGGACGGGACCGTGGTGGCGGAGGGCAGGTCGCTGGTGAAGTTCGCGGATACGGGGCATCTCTGAGGGCGGAGTCAAGGCCGAAGGCCGCCGCCCATCATGCCGGAGGCATGCCTTCGGCATGACGGGCCGCCCCCCGGCCCGGCGATTGGTCGAGACGAGCGCATCCTTCCAAGGTCATTCGGATTCGGCTGCCATGAAGTGCCTCCAACATAGGTCGGATCGCCGAACCGCGGCCCGACGACGGGCGGCTCAGCGCCCGGACAACTCCGCGTCGAAGTCCCGGATCATCGTGGCAAAGGCCTCCGGCTCCTCTAAATGGGGCGAGTGCCCCGATGCCTCGAAGGTGACGCGCGTCGCTGTCGGCGTCTCCGCCAGCCACTTCGCCACGCCCGCCGGATAGACCCGGCTGCGTGCCCCGTGGCAGACCCGCCAGGGGATCCGCACCCCTCGCGCGGCGTCCCGCAGGTCCATCGCCATCATGTCGTCCCAATAGGCCGCCATCGCGCGTGGATCGTTGGACAGAACCTGCGCCAGCGCCTCGGCCCGGCTGAACCCCGGCGCCCCGGCCTTGTCGGCGAACATGGTGGTGGCGATCTTCTCGGCGGCGGCGGGCCAGTCGGCGTGGATCTCGGCGGTGTTGCGGGCCAGTCGGTCGGGCGTCTGGCCGAGCAGCCCGAGGTCCCAGCCGCCGCCGTTGACCGGCCGGGGGCTCATGTCGACGGTGACGAGGCCCGCGGCCCCCCCACCACCGGTCCGACCCAGCCAGGACCAGGCCACCGCCGCGCCCATCGACCAGCCGACGACAATGGCCTCGGGTCCGGCCTCGGTCACCAGGTCGTCAAGCATCTTCACCGCCGCATCGAGCGACGCCGGCCTCGCCGCATCGCCATGCCCCGGCAGGTCCGGCGCCAGCGCCGACGGCCCCAGCCGTGCGGCAAGGTCCTCCATCACGCTGCCCCGCATGGTCCAGCCGTGCAGCAGGATGACAGGTCTCACCGGCCGGCCCTGAGCCGCCCGACGATGCCGGCGGGGAAGAAGTAGACGCTGAGGATGAACAGGACCCCCAGCCAGAGCAGCCAGCGGTCGGGGTCGAGGAGGCGGGACAGGAGCGGGATCGCCGCCGTCGCCTCGGCCGCGCTGCCCATCAGGTCCTGCAGGTAGGTCTGCGCCAGCACCATGAGCGTCGCGCCGATGACCGCCCCCCAGATCGTGCCCATGCCGCCGATGACAACGATCAGGAGGAGGTCCAGCATCAGCTCGAAACTGAGGGTGGTGTCGGGGCCGACATAGCGCAGCCAGAGGGCGAAGAGGCTCCCCGCCAGGGCGGCGACGGCGGCCGAGATGCAGGTGGCGATGGTGCGGTAGCGGACGACGCGGTAGCCGATCGCCTCGGCCCGGAAGTCGTTCTCGCGGATGGCCTGGAGGACCCGGCCGAAGGGCGAGTTGACGATGCGCAAAAGGACGAGGAACAGGATCAGCGAGCAGAAGAAGACCACGTAGTAGTTCAGGATCTTGCCGGTGATCTGCACCCCCATGAATTCGCCCATGCGGTTCGCGGGGCCTAGGGCGCGGGGGATCTGGAAGGTGAAGCCGTCCTCGCCGCCGGTGATGGACGAGAGCTGACTGACGAGCACCGCCACCGCCGAGGCCACGGCGAGGGTGATCATGGCGAAGAAGATCGCCCGCACCCGCAGCGAGAAGAGCGCGATCAGGAAGGCGAAGGCCGCCGCCAGCGCCGCGCCCGCCAGCGACCCCACGATCAGCGATCCGTAGCCGCGCCCCATGTGCTGCGACGCCAGCCCGACCCCGTAGGCTCCCATGCCGAAGAACATCGTGTGGGCGAAGCTGACGACGCCGGTGTAGCCGAGCAGCAGGTCGTAGCTGGCCGCGAGCAGGATGAAGACGCTGATCCGCGCCGCCGTCTCCAGCGCGCGGACGCCCGGAAAGAGGAACGGCGCGAAGAGAAGGCCGAGGAAGATCGCCAGCAGCAGGGCGGTGAGGATGCGCGACCGGGGGCGGTCGCCGGAGATCAGGGCGTGCAGCATCATTTCGCCTTCACCACGGGCATCATCCCCTGCGGCCGCCACATCAGGATGGCGGTCATCAGGCCGATGTTGGAAATCAGCGCCAGCTTCGGCTCGAGGAAGGCGATGTAGTTCTGCAGAAGGCCCACCATCAGGGCGCCGATGAAGGCCCCCTCGACGGACCCGAGGCCCCCGATGATGACCACGATGAAGACGAGGATCATCATCTCCTCGCCCATGCCGGCGGTGATGACCTCCTCGTAGAGGCCCCACATGACGCCGCCGAGGCCGGCCAGCGCCGATCCCGCGATGAAGACGCCGACGAAGACGAGGCGCAGGCGGTAGCCGAGCGCCTCGACCATCTCGCCGTTCTCGACACCGGCGCGGACGATCAGCCCAATCCTGGTGCGCCGGAAGACGAGCCGCATGGCGACGAAGAGGACGAGGCCGATGACGACCGCGACCAGCCGGTACTTCTCCAGCGCCGCGCCCCAGAAGGTGACGGCGCCTTTCAGCATTTCGGGCCGGGCAAAGAAGATCTCGTCCGGGCCCCAGATGACGTGGATCAGCTGCTCGATCACGATCAGCCCGCCGACGGTAACGAGGATCTGCTTTAGGTGCGCGCCGTAGACGGGTTTGACGATCACCCGCTCGAAGGCCCAGCCGAGCAGGCCCGTGACGGCCATGGCGGCGAGGACGGCCAGCAGCACGACGCCGAGGTTCAGGAGCAGCGACGGCGCCTGCGCCCATTCGGCCAGCCCCAGCACGACCGAGATGCCGACGAAGGCCCCGACCGAGATGAAGGCGCCGTGGCCGAAGTTGATGACGTCCATCAGCCCGAAGACGAGGGTCAGGCCCGAGGCCATGATGAAGATCATCATCCCCATGGCGAGGCCCGAGACGGTGAGGGTCAGCCAGGACGAGGGGTTGCCGATCGCCAGGAAGCCGACGACCAGCAGGATCGGCACCAGCAGGACGGGCATCGCCCTGGCCAGCCGGTCGGCGAAGGGCAGGGCGGCCATGGTCGGCCGGTGGTCGGGGGCGTCGGTCATCGGGCGGCTCCGATCTTTCGCGAAAGATCGGCCCGAGAATTCGCGAATTCTCGATCTATCCTCATCGTCCACCCTCCATGCTGAGGCCCATCAGGCGGTCCTGAAGGGCGGCGTCGGCGGCCAGTTCGGCCATCTCCCCGGTCCAGACGATCCGGCCGTCGTCCATCACGGCGGCGTGGTCTCCCAGCGCTTTCGCCACCGCGAAGTTCTGTTCGACCAGCAGGATGCTCGCCCCCATCGTCTTCAGCTCGCGCAGGGCGGCGGCCATTGTCGAGACGATGGCAGGAGCGAGGCCCTTGGTCGGCTCGTCGATGAGGTAGAGCTTGCGCTCTTCCGCCATGGCGCGGGCGATGGTCAGCATCTGCTTCTGCCCGCCCGAGAGCGTCCCGGCGGGAGAGGTCCAGAAGGTCCGAAGCGGCGGGAAGGCGGCGAAGATGCGGTCGCGGCGCGTGGGCTCGAGGGGCCCCGAGACGGCGGCGAGGGTCATGTTCTCCTCCACCGTGAGGTCCGAGAAGATGCCCATGTCCTCGGGGACATATCCGATGCCGGCGCGGGCGCGGTCGGGGGTCTTTACCCCGGTGATGTCCGCGCCGTCGTAGATGATCGTCCCGGCGCGGGCGGGCCAGTGACCGATGATGGTGCGCAGGGTCGTGGTCTTGCCGACGCCGTTGCGGCCGAGGAGCATGGTCACGGCGGCGCGGGGGACCTCGAGGTCGACGCCGTGCAGGATGTGGTATTGGGCGATGTCGGTGTGGACGCCCTGGAGGCGCAGGATGGGGTCAGACATCGGTGAGCTCCTTGCCCATGTAGGCCTCCTGCACCACGTCCGAGGCGATGACCTCGGCCGGCTCGCCGTCGGCCACCAGCGCGCCGTTGTGCAGCACGATGATCCGGTCGGCGAGGGTGCGGATGACGTCCATCTTGTGCTCGACCAGCAGGATGGTGCGGTCGGTCTGGGCCTTGAGGCCGGCGATCAGGTCGAGGACCACGGGCGCCTCGTCGCCGCTCATCCCCGCGGTGGGTTCGTCGAACATGTAGACCTTGGGGTCGAGGGCGATCAGCATGGCGACCTCCAGCTTGCGCTGGTTGCCGTGGGAGAGTTCGCTGACAGGCTGGTCCTTGACGGTGGCGAGGCGGACACGCTCCAGGACCGCCATTGCTTCGTCCGTCAGCCCGGTGTGGCGCGAGACCATGGAAAACAGCGAGGCCGAGACGGGCCGGTGCGCCTGGATCGCGAGGCGGACGTTCTCGAGAACGGACAGCCCGGGAAAGAGGTTGGTCAGCTGGAATGCCCGTCCGAGGCCCCGCTTGCACCGTTCGGAGGGCGACAGGCGGCCGATGTCCTGACCCATCAGGCGGACCGAGCCGGAACTGGCCGCGATCTGGCCCGAGATCAGGTTGAAGTAGGTCGTCTTGCCGGCGCCGTTCGGGCCGACGATGGCGGTCAGCTCCCCGGCGCGGAAGGCGCAGGAGACGGCATCGACGGCGACATGACCGCCGAACCGGACGGTCAGGCCGGAGGTTTCCAGCACCTCGGTCATCGGCGGCGATCCCCGGCGGCCCGGAACCGGGCGGTGCGGCGGGCGTTCCTGCGAGACCCCATCTGCTCGAAGGAGGAGCCATGTCCATCAACGGGATTTACGCCAACGTCGCCTGCTGCGACCTCGACGAAAGCCGCGACTGGTACACGACGCTCTTCGGGCGCGACCCGGACGGTACCCCGATGGAGGGGCTGGTCGAATGGCATATGGGCAATCACGGCTTTCAGCTCCATCAGAACGAGGCCAAGGCGGGGTCGGGCACGCTGACGCTGCGCGCGGAGGGGCTGACGGAAGAATGGGAACGGCTGACGCCGCTGAACCCCGGCCCGGTGGAAAAGGCCACCCATTTCAGCATCCTGCAGCTGCACGACCCGGACGGAAACCTGGTGGTGCTGGCGGGCGAGGCCTGACGGCGCCGCCCGCCATGCGCGGTCAGTTGCGGATCGGGATGTCCATGTCGTCGATGCCCAGTTCACGGACGAGGACCGGCACGCCGTAGTCGCGTCCCTCCTGCACCTCGGTGGTGAAGTGGTACATGGACTGCAGGGCCTGGTGATCCTCCGGGCGGAAGCGCATCGTGCCCTTCGGCGTCTCCCACTCCATGCCTTCCATCGCCTCGATCAGGGCCTCGGTGTCGTCGGCGCCGCCCGCCGCGCGGATCGCCTCGACCACGGCGATGCCCGCCGCCATGCCGCCCGCGGTGAAGAAGTCGGGCGGGCTGTCGTAGCGCTCCATATGCTCGGTCACGAGCCAGTCGTTCACCGGGTTCTGCGGGATCTCGTAGTAGTAGTAGGTCGCGCCTTCGAGGCCCGGCAGCTCCTTGTAGGCAGTCAGCGCGGCGAGGATGTTGCCGCCCGTGGCGATCTCGATGCCGAAGCGCGAAGGGTCCATGGCGTTGATCTTGCCCATCGGGTTGCCGCCGCCGGCCCAGATGATGAAGAGCTTCTTGTCGCCCTCGATCCCCTCCATCGCGTTGAAGATCCGCTCCGCCGCGGCCGTGAAGTCGGTGGTGTCGGTGGGGACGTATTCCTCGTGCGCGATGGTCGCGCCGGTGCCTTCGAGGGCCTCGCGGAAGGCGGCGACGCCGTCGCGGCCGAAGGCGTAGTCCTGTGCCAGCGTCGCGATGGTCACGCCTTCACCGCCAAGGGCCACGGCGTTCGAGATCGCGTCCTGGGACGAATTGCGCCCGGTGCGGAAGATGTAGCGGTTCCAGTCCGAGCCGGTGATCGAGTCGGCCACCGCCGGCTCCACGATCAGGATGCGCTCGTATTCCTCGGCCACCGGCAACATCGCCAGCGCCACGCCCGAGGACACGGGGCCGACCGCGATCTGGGCGCCGTCGTCGCCGTAGGCCTCGGCCAGGACGGCCCGGCCGGTGGCGGGGTCGAGCTGGGTGTCCTTCTCGATCACGACGATCGGCTCGCCGTCGATCTCCATGGTGCCGTCGGTGGCGTATTCGAGGCCGAGCATCAGGCCGATGTGGCTCTGCTCTGCGTAGGCCTCCAGCGCGCCGGTCTTGCCGTAGACGTGGGCGATGGTGATGTCGGCCTGCGCGGTTGCAGGTCCGAGGGCGAGGGCGATGGCCGCGGCCCCCACGCGTGACAATGTCGACATGCCAGTTCTCCTCCCTGGTTGGTCTGCCCTACATGAAACATGAATCACTGTTCACATCAAGACCGCAAAGAAGGGTCCGAGGGGCAGCAGAGCGATCAGGCCAGGCCGAGGCCCCGGTGCGTGTCGAGGAGGTATCGGGCGATCACCGGCGCGGTCGCGGCGCCCTTTTCCCGCGCGAGGTGGCCCATGGAGCCCGGCTCGATCTGCGGCAGGGCGAGGCCGCGGGTGTCGCGCCGGTCGATCTCGGCCCGGACGGCGGCGACGAGGTCCCGGCGCACGTCGGCCGGGAAGGCCCCGTCGATCAGCACCGCCTCGAAGTCGATCACCGAGGTCAGGGCCAGCGCCATCCGGGCGAGGTGCGGCGCGGCTCCGGCGATCCAGGCGTCGACCTCGGGGCGGATCGCGGACCAGTCGGTCGGAGCGGCCCAGAGCAGGTCGGAATCCTTGCCCTTGGCCCGGAGATCGGCGCCGAGGTGAAACAGCGAGGTCACGTCGAGCAGCTGCGCCTCGCTGCCGTCCTCGCGCACCACCGGCAGGGGCCCGAGGGCGCCGGCATTGCCCGTGGGCCCGCGGTAGACGGAATTGCCCAGGACCACGCCGCCACCGATGAAGGATCCGACATAGGCATAGACGTAGTCGCTGAACGACTTGCCGCGGCCGTAGACATGCTCGGCCTGGCAGGCGGCGGTGGCGTCGTTCTCGCCGAAAACGGGCAGATCGCTGAAGGCCGCGATCTCGGCGGCAAGGTCGATGTCCTCCCAGGCGCGCAGTTCCGCCTCGGGGGCGCCGATGGTCTCGGCCCATTGCCAGATCAGGTAGGGGCGGGCGACGCCGATGCCGGCGATCCGGGCGGCCGCGGGGCCGAGGCGGGTCTCGAAGTCGGCGAGGCCCTCCTGCAGGAAGCGCAGCACCGGCGCGGGGGTAGGGTAGGGGTAGCCGATCATCCGGCTCTCCAGGATGGTGCCGGCGAGGTCCATCAGGACGAGGCCCGCCTTGCGCCGCCCGATGTTGAGGCCGATGGAATAGATCCCCTCGGGACGGAGGCGAATGGGCGTGCGGGGCTTGCCGACCTGGCCGCGCTGGGGCTCGCCCTTCTCGACGAAGCCCTCGGCCTCCAGGCCGCGCAGGATGACCGAGACGGTCTGCGGCGAGAGCTGCGCGCGTTTGGCCAGCTCGCTGCCGGGCAACTCGCCGTGGCGCTGGATCAGCGTCAGGATCAGACGTTCGTTGTGCGCGCGGACGCCCTGCTGGTTCACGCCCCCCGACAGCGCACGCACCCCCGATGCGGTGGTCATCTCCGTCTCCTCCTCGGGCGGAGGATGCCGCAGGGCGGATTAATAAATCAAGTGGATTTATTTATTGACGATGGCTCCGGAATCGCCATAGAGGTGAGGTGTCAAAGGGCGGCGGGGAGGCCGTCCGACACATGGAGGATATCATGAAAAAGCTTCTGACCGGGTCCGCTCTGGCCCTGATCGCGTCTGCCGGCTCGGCCTTTGCCGAGGCCCACATGGCGCCCGAGGGCACCAGCGCCTGCCTGATCACCAAGACCGAGACCAACCCCTTCTTCGTCAAGATGCGCGAAGGCGCCGAGGCCAAGGCCTGTCTCTTAT
>JAMWZF010000094.1:1332-9673 GCA_024304875.1 Paracoccaceae bacterium | reverse complement strand
AGACAGTCCTCGTTGTTGACGGCTTCACCGGCGCGGCCGGGCAAGACCTCGACACCGACAACGACGGCATCCTCGACACCGATGTCGGGACCGTGCTGGCCTCGGTCTCGGTGGTGGACGGGGACGGCAACGCCGACGTCAACTACAGCGACACGGTGGTCGGCCCGGATGGCGACTTCACCGCCGCGGGCGGCGCGCGGGTGACCGACGGCACCGGCGACTTCTCCCAGCTGGACTTCGGCGACACCTCGCTCGACACGCCGGGCGAGACCAACACCCCGCCGGGAGAGCCGGTGCTGATCTCCTCGGTGCAGGGCAGCGGCTCGGCCTCGCCCGTCGTGGGGCAGACGGTCACGGTCTCGGCGGTGGTCACCTACCTCGTGGGCGACGGCTTCTTCCTGCAGGAAGAGGACGCCGACAGCGACGGCGATGCTTCCACCTCCGAGGGCATCTTCGTGTCCTTCGACGGCGCCAACCTGCCCAGCCTCGGCGATCGGCTGTCGGTCACCGGCACGGTGCAGGAATCCTTCGGCCAGACACAGATCGGCGCGGTCAGCAACGTCACGGTCGAGGCCACGGACCAGCCCCTGCCGACCCTGGCGCAGATCATGCTGTCCGGCGAAGCCTCGGACTTCGAGGCGGTCGAGGGGATGCGCTTCGAGCTGTCCAGCGGGATCGAGGGGGAGGAGATCACCGTCATCACCAACTTCAACCTCGACCGCTTCGGCGAGATCGTGGTCAGCGCCGGCACCCAGACGCAGGCGACCCAGCTCTACGAGCCGGGCAGCGCCGAGGCCCTGGCGCTGGCAGAGGCGAACCTGAACAACCGGCTGTTCATCGACGACGGCGTCCCCGGGTCGAACCCCGACGGCTTCGAGTTCATCCCCGCGACAGTGGGCGACAACGGCAACGGGTTCCTCGACTCCGGCGATACCTTCACCGCGGAGGGCCCCACCCTGCGGATCGGCTCCGAGATCACCGGCGTGACCGGCGACGAGGGGCAGGACCAGATCACCGGCGTGATGACCTACGCCTTCGGCGAATACCGGATGCTGGTGGACGGTCAGCTTGTGATCGACCCCGAGACCAACGAGGGCGCCCGGCAGGATACCCCCGACGACGTGGGCGGCACCGTGCAGGTCGCCTCGTTCAACGTGCTGAACTACTTCACCTCCTTCACCGAGCCGAACACGAACAACCCCGCCGGCCAGGCGCGGGGCGCGACCTCGGAGTTCGACTTCCAGCGGCAGACCGACAAGCTGGTGGAGGCCTTCTTCGAAACCGGGGCCGAGGTCTTCGCGATCCAGGAGATCGAGAACAACGGCTTCGGGCCCGACTCGGCCATCCAGGCGCTTGTCGATGCGCTGAACACCGAGGCGGAGCTGCGCGGTTCTTCCGCGGTGTTCCAGTTCGTCGATCCCACCACGGACGGCGGGCCCATCGGGACCGACGCGATCACCACCGGCCTGATCTACGACGCAAGCGTGCTGACCGTCGCCAGCTCGGACGTACTGGTCTACGAGGAGGCCTCGGCGGCCGAGACTTTCGCGACCGCCGAAGTCCTGAACGAGGTGGTGTCCGCCGACCTCGGCGACTTCCAGCGCAACCGGCCGACCATCGCGGCGGAGTTCGAGCATATTCAGTCAGGCGAGTCCTTCACCGTCTCCTCCAGCCACTTCAAGTCGAAGGGCGACAGCGGTCTTGTCAGCCTCGCCGAGGCGGCGCAGCGCTATCTCGACAACGGCGGCACGGACATCACCCAGGCCGACATCGACGCGCTTCTGGACGATCCCAACTACGACCAGGGCGACGGCCAGGGCTTCTGGAACGCGGTGCGGACCGATGCGGCGGCCGAGCTCGTGACCTGGCTCGAGACCGGCTACAACGGCACGGGCACGGACAACTTCCTGATGCTGGGCGACTTCAACGCCTACGCGATGGAGGACCCGACCCAGACCGTCGCGTCGGCCTACACCGACCTGATCGACCAGTTCGTCGGGCAGGAGGACGCCTTCAGCTTCGTCTTCGACGGGCAGCAGGGCACCCTGGACCAGGCCCTCGCGTCGAGCGACATCGCGGCACTGGTGACCGGCCTGACCGAGTGGCACATCAATGCGCAGGAGCCGGACCTGCTCAGCTACAGCAGCGAGTTCAACAACCCGGGGTTCTACGGGGACAACGTCTTCGCCGCGTCGGACCATGACCCGCTGATCCTCGGCCTCGACCTCGAAGCGACGCCGATTGCCTGAGAGCGCTCGGGTGCGCGCCCAGACCGGGCGCGCCTCCTCTGCGCACCCGTCATGGGACAGAACGGCCCCATCGGCGGTTGGCACGCCGCGCGAAGCTGGTCGCCGTAGACCCGGAAATCCGCTCGGTCGCGGGCGGACTTGAGGGCGATCTCCCAAAGGCCTGCGGCCCTCGTCACCAGCGCCTTGCCCGGGTCGTCAAGCCGGGCGCCCGCGGGATCAAGCCGGCGATGGGCCGCGGAAACCGCCCAGAGCAGCTTGGTTCGATATCTCGGCCGGCCCGCACTAGGATCTTCGGCCGGCCGAGCCGGCGGTCCGCGGGTCTCAATCCGCCGCACTGCACTGCAGCGCGGGGATGACGCCCTCCGCTTCGGCCTCGGTTCGGAGCCAGTCGCGGAAGGCGGCAATGCGCGGCTCGCTCGCGCGGGCCTCGAGACAGGCCACGGAATAGATCGCCATCGGCGGGATCACGACATCGAAAAGCCGCTCCAGCCGGCCGGCGGCGAGCGTGCCGCGCACGACCGCGTCGTAGGCGAGCGAGACGCCCTGACCCTGCTCGACCATGGTGGTCGACAATTCGCAGTTGGGCAGGACCGGCCCTGGCGGCAGGGTCGCCCCGGCCAGGCCTGCCGCTGCGAACCAGTCCGGCCAGGCGTCGTCGGTCTCGTCGTAGAAGAGCGTGAGCCGCAGCAGATCCTCGGGCCGGGTCACGCCCTCTTGTTCCTTCAGCGCGGGAGAGATCACCGGGTAGCGCACCGACGCCATCAGCGGTTGCACCAGGAGACCCGTGGTCGGCCGGTCCGACCACTGGATCACCACATCGGCGTCGTTCGTCGCGAAATCGGGCGACGGGGCCCCGTTGGAGACCCTGAGCCGGATGTCCCGTGCGAAGTCGAGCCGCGCCAGCCGCGGCACCAACCAACGGGCCGCGAAGCCGGGAGTGGAGAGCACCCGCAGGTGGCGCGGGCCGCCGCGCACCGCCTCCGTTTCGTCCCTGAAGCTGTCGAGGAGCTGGCTCAACCTGCCGGAATAGCTCTGTCCGGTCAGCGTGAGGGCGAGCCGGTTGCCGGTGCGCTCGAAAAGCTGCGTGTCGAGATAGGTCTCAAGCGCCCTGATCTGATGGCTGACGGCAGAGGGGGTGAGGCAGAGATCTTCGGCCGCGGCCTTGACCGACATGTGCCGCGCCGTGGCCTCGAAGGCCCTGACCGCGGCGAACGGAGGCAATTTTCGTCCCACATCGCGCTCCATGAATTGAATTCACGCGGGGCTGAAAAGGGACCATTCGGAGCCCTTTGCCCTTCCTTGTAGCATCGGTCCGACAAATCGCCAAACCTGTCCCGGAGGCTGCCATGCCCCGCATCCCACCCGCCGCGGCGCTCGCCGCCGCGCTCCTCACCGCGTGTCCGACCGTCTCCCCTGCGGAGATGACCCTTCGCCTCGATCCCGCGCCGACCGACGCGGCCGAGGCGGCCGGGGAGTTGGTGACAGCCTTCGAGGCCTGGCTGGACAGGCACGCGCCCTGGCCGCAGCGGGACGTCGCCGCGCGGGTCCGCATGGTCAGCGCACTCGAGGCCAATGCGCGAAGAGGGCAGTCCGGCAGCCTTCATGACGGGCGGCTCCGAGGTCTCTACGATGCGGAGCGCGGGGAAATCCTGCTGGTGCGGCCATGGGACCCGCGCAGCCCGGAGGATGCGAGCGTCCTGCTGCATGAGCTGATCCACCACCGGCAGGCCGCGCATCACTGGTATTGCCCGGCGGCGCAGGAATTGCCGGCCTACCGGCTTCAGGAAGCCTGGCTGGCCGAGCGCGGGGTGTCGCTGACGGTGAACTGGGTCGGCCTCGTGATCAGGGCCGGCTGCACTCCACGCGACATTCACCCGGACTGAACCGGCGTTCGACTGGCCCGCCGGTCCGTGTCGTTCGCATCCGGCAGTGCCGTCTCGCGCCGGACCGATCGTCTGCCCAAGGGAGCTCTGCCCGTGAACACTCTTGCCGCCCTGCCCGCCGCACTGGCCTTTTGCGTCATTCTCGCCGGTACCGCGGGCACCGCCACCGCGCGCGATCTTCCCTCGCTTCTCGACACGATCATGCTGTGGCTCGTTGCCAATTTCGAACTCGACGCGACGCGAGAGCTTCCGACCCTGGCCCAGCTGTCCGATGCCGAGATGGTTGCCATGCGATATGGCGAGGACGCGGAGGTCCGGCCGGGCGAAATCGTGGCCCTCTACGACGATGCTGGGCGCATGATCCTTCTGTCGGAGAGCTGGACCGGCGATACGCCCGCCGAACTTTCGGTGCTCGTCCACGAGATGGTCCACCACCTGCAATCGGCGTCCGGTGCGCGCTTCGCCTGTCCGGCCGAGCGCGAGGTAGTGGCCTATCGCGCCCAAGACGCATGGCTGGGCCTTTTCGGCGAAAGCCTGGAAAGCGCCTTCGGCATCGACAGGGCGACACTTCTCGTCGGCACCTTGCGGGGCGTTCGGTCGGTGACGTCTGGACGGCGGGCGAACGGGTCTCGTTCCTCAAGTGCGTGCCAACCGGACCGCCGGGTCGGGCACCGCGAGCGGTTTGGAAGATGCTCTTGGGTCAAGCACCCGCATCGATCGAAACCAGGTGACAATCCCAAAGCGACATCTCAGACTAAGCTTCGATTTACCCACCTGCCGTCACCGCTGCTCACCGCCCACCGCCCGTTCATGGACGACACCTTGGATACACCTCTTCATCCGACCGGTTGCCCCGCGGACGCGACCCGCTACCAGCTTGCCTGCGAGGCGGCGAGGATCGGCGTGTGGGAACTGCACGTCGCTGAAGATCGTCTCGTCTACTCGCACCTCGCCCGCTCCATTTTCGGATTTCCGGCCGAAGGCGAGGTGACCCGCGAGATGGTCCACCGCACCATCCACCCGGACGACCTGGAGATCGTGCTGGCCGCAGCGCGCCGCGCCATGGATCCGGCCATCCGGTCGAACGAGACCTACGCATATCGCATCTCGCGGCGCGACACCGGCGAGCTTCGGTTCATTCGCGCGCATGGCATCGCCCGCTTCGCCGAAGGGAGCGACAGGGCCGTCCTCTACGCAGGGTCGGTCCGGGACGTCACCGAGGAGGAACTGACCCGCCAGGCCCTCGCCGACAGCGAAGAGCGTCTGCGTCTCGCCGTCGACGCCGCGGGCATGGCGGTCTGGGATCTGGACGTCGCCTCGAATACGGTCGCCCATTCTCCCGGGCTCAATCGCATACTCGGTTTCCCCGAGGCGGCCCATCCGACGGTCGAGGACCTTCAGTCACGCTATGCGCCCGGCGAGCAGGAGCGCCTCCAGGCCGAGGGTGCTGCCGCCCAGGAACGGGGCGAGGCCATCCTTCAGTCCAGGGTCCGCTACGAGGTGCCCGGAAAGGGCGAGGTCACCTGCGTCCTGCGCGCGGCGACGGCGACGTCGGTCTCGGGCGAGGCCAACCCAAAGCGCGTCATCGGCGTCCTTTACGACGTGACCGAACAAGCGCGCGCCGAGGATCGCCTGAAGACCTTGAACGACGAGCTTCGCCACCGGCTCAAGAACGTCGCCAACCTGGCCGGCATCTTTGCGCGGCAGACCTGGCCTGCGGACGATGCGCGAGACAGCTTCCTCGGACGTCTCCGGGCCCTGTCCATGTCGGCAGATCTCATGTTCGGCTCGATCGAGGACGCGCTGCGCATGAGCACCCTTCTGGCCCCGGCGCTGGAGCCCTTCCGGTCCGGGGGCACCGACCAGTTCGTCCTCGACGGCCCAGATATCGCGCTGCCCGGAAAGGTCTTCGGCGGCCTGGCGCTTCTGTTGCACGAGCTTGCCACCAACGCGGTCAAGCACGGAGCCTTGTCCGTCGAGACCGGCCAGGTCTCGATTACCTGGGAGAAGACGGACCCCGGCCTGGTGCTGCGGTGGCAAGAGACCGGGGGACCGCCTGTCTCGCCGCCGTCGACGCGCGGATTTGGCCTGAAACTGATCGCCGGAGGCGCCTTGCCGCCGCCGCATGAGGTGGAGGTGGATTTCAGCCCCTCGGGCCTGACCGTTCTGGTCAAGGCATACTTCGACTCCTGATCGAAGACAGAGAGGATCGACGACAACCGGGCACCGCGGCAGCCGAGTGCCCCGGTCATGACGGGCGGCTTGCGGACCGGGTTGACCCGGTCGCGCTCGTCGGACCTGAAGAAGACGGTCACGCAGGGTCTGGCGGGATCGTAGACCACCCAGGCCCTGCGATCGGACCGGATGTGCCGGTGCGCCGCGCGGTCGCCTCCGCCCGCGGGCCGTGATATCGGCCCCGGCAGATCACGGGGGGACCGGCATGAGCATGAAGACACAGATCGCGCAGGAGAACGTCGGACGGGGGATTCTCACCATCTGCGTCGGCATGATGTTCCTGGTGACGAACGACGCCATCGCCAAGGTGCTGACCGATCGCTACCACCCGGTCCACATCATATTCCTGCGCAACCTGATCGCGGTGCCGATGATCGTGGCGGCAGTCTGGTCGTTGACCGGCGCGCAGGGCTTGCGCACGCGGACCCTCGGCCTGCATGCGGGGCGCGGGTTCATCATGCTGGCGGCGGCGACGCTCTACTTCACGAGCCTCAGCGTCATGCCCCTGGCCGAGGCGACGGCCCTCGTCTTCGCGGCACCGATCTTCATCACGGCGCTGTCGGTCCCGCTGCTCGGGGAGCAGGTGGGGTGGCGCCGGTGGAGCGCCGTCCTCGTGGGCTTCGCGGGCGTGTTGATCATCGTGCAGCCGGGCGGGTCCGCCTTCCAGCTGGCCTCGCTCATGCCGGTCGGCGTGGCCTTTCTCTACGCCCTCTTCATGCTGAGCGCCCGCTGGCTCGACCCGGGCGAGGGCCTGCTGACGATGATGCTCTACGTGGTCCTGTTCCCGCTGATCTACGCGGCGCCCTTCGCGCTGTGGCTCTGGGTGCCCGTACAGGCGGCCGACCTCTGGCTGTTCGTCCTGATCGCGATCTGCGGCAGCCTCGGCATCACGCTGATCGGCCAGGCGTTCCGCATGGCGCCGGCGGCGGTGGTGGCCCCCTTCGACTATACCTCGCTGATCTGGGCCGCCGCCCTCGGCTGGCTGATCTGGGGGGAGGTGCTGACGCCCGCGACGATCCTCGGCGCGATGGTCATCATCGCGAGCGGGATCTTCATCGTGGTCCGCGAGGCGCGGGCGTAGCGCCTCAGATCGCCTTCACCAGCCGCAGCGCGTCGTAGATCGCGGCGTGGGTGTTGCGCGAGGAGACGGCGTCGCCGATCCGGTAGAGGCGGTAGCGCCCCTCGGGGTTGGAGCGGACCTCCTGCGGGCGGCCGTGGATCAGGGCGTCGTGGTCGACCTCGCCAAGGTTAATGGAGCCCGGCTTGAGGTCGAAGTAGAGCTCGTCCAGCGGGCGGGTGCCGTGGTTGACGACGACCTGGTCGACCTCGCGGGTCTGCACGGCGTCCGAGAAATCGCTGCCGATATGGGCCCTCAGGCCGTTGCCGGACCGCTCGACCGAGAGCAGCCTCCACGTGACCGTCAGCGTCACGCCGCTGCCCTGCAAGGCCCGGATCGCGGGGGTGAGCGTCATCGACATGACCTCGGGCGAGAGGCCCCGGTCGCGGGTCATCAGTTCCACCGCCGCGCCCTCTCCGGCCAGTTTCTCCGCCGCCATGAGGGCGGGCTGGTCGCCCGCGTCGTCGTAGATCAGCACGTTGGTCCCCGGCCGCGCGTCGCCGGAGAGGATGTCCCAGGCCGAGACGGTAAGGTCGTTGCCGCCCTCCAGGATCCCGGTGAACGGCAGGCCGCCGGTGGCGACGATGACGACGTCGGGGTCGCCGTCCAGCGCGGCGTCGGCCTCGGCGTAGCTGTTGAAGTGGACCGTCACGCCCAGCCGCTCGCATTCGGCAAGCCGCCAGTCGGTGATGCCGGCCATTTCCGCCCGCCGGGGGGACAGCGCGGTGAGACGGACCTGGCCGCCGGCCTGCGATGCGGCCTCGTGCACCGTCACGGCATGGCCGCGCAGGGCGGCGACGCGGGCCGCCTCCAGCCCCGCGGGGCCGGCGCCGATGATGGTGATCTTGAGCGGCGAG
>JAMWZF010000094.1:0-1322 GCA_024304875.1 Paracoccaceae bacterium | reverse complement strand
GCGGCGAGGGGGCGGGGGCGATGTCGTGGGGCTCGGTCTCCTCGCGCCCGGTCGCCGGGTTGTGCAGGCACAGCGCCATGCCGCCCTGGTAGATCCGGTCGAGGCAGTAGTTGGCGCCGACGCAGGGGCGGATGCGGTCCTCCTGCCCGGCCATGATCCTGGACACGATCTGCGGGTCGGCGATATGGGCGCGGGTCATGCCGACCATGTCGAGCTTGCCTGATGCCAACGCGTGCCGGGCCGTGGCGACGTCCTGGATCCTGGCCGCGTGGAAGGTGGGGATCCGCGTCTCGGCCCGGACCTGCCCGGCGAAATCGAGGTGCGGGGCCGAGGCCATGCCCTGCACCGGGATGACCCCGGTCAGCCGGGCGTCGGTCTCGATGTAGCCACGGATCACGTTGAGGAAGTCGACGAGGCCGGTAGAGCGCAGCCGCCGGGCGATCTCCATCCCCTCCTCGGGGCCGACCCCGCCGGGCATCTGGTCGTCCACCGCGAGGCGCACGCCGACGATGAAATCCGGGCCGACCCGGTGCCGGATCCGCTCCAGCACATCGAGCGAGAACCGCATCCGGTCCTCCAGCGTGGCCGCGCCGTAGGGGCCGGTCAGGTCGTTGGTCAGGGGCGACCAGAAGGCGTCCATCAGGTGGCCGTAGGATTCCAGTTCGATCCCGTCGAGGCCGGCGGCCTGCATCCTCTCGGCGGCATCGGCGTAGTCGCTGACGATGCGGCGGATGTCCCAATCCTCGGCCAGCTTGGGGAAGGCGCGGTGGGCGGGCTCGCGCCGGTAGCCGGAGGAGAGCGCGGGCAGCCAGTCGCCCGCGTCCCAGCGGGTGCGGCGGCCGAGGTGGGTGAGCTGGATCATCACCGCGCAGCCGTGGGCGTGGCAGGCGTCGGTGAGGTCGCGCATGTAGGGCACCACCTCGTCCTTGTAGGCCAGGATGTTGTTGAAGGCGGGCGGGCTGTCGCGGCTGACCACGGCACTGCCGGCGGTCATGGTGAGGGCGACGCCGCCCTTGGCCCGGGCCTCGTGGTAGGCGCGGTAGCGGCCCTTCGGCAGGCCGTCCTCGGGGTAGGCCGGCTCGTGGCTGGTGATCATGAGCCGGTTCTTGAGGGTCAGGTTCTTGAGCCGGAAGGGCTGAAGAAGCGGGTCGGTCGAGGGCTGCGGCATGGGGCCAGCCTAGGGGCACGCGGGGCGGACGCCTAGAAGGGAACCGTCATCGGCCCGACCGAAACCGGCGCCCGCCGCGGCCTTTGCCGGACGCCGGGGTGGCGTCACGCCGCGCGGGCGTGCTCCGCCCCGCCGTCATCGGTGGCGGGCGAGG
>JAMWZF010000093.1 GCA_024304875.1 Paracoccaceae bacterium | reverse complement strand
CCGGCCCCGTCAGCCCCCGGTGGCAAGGAACCCAGCGAGGCCGAGGGCGAAGCCGGCCACCGCGCCCAGAGGGGGACGGTGGGACTTCTCGAGCCGGACCTGCGGGGCGACATCCTCGAACACCAGATACACGATCCCGCCCGCGGCGAAGAGAAGGATGCCCCCCAGCAGGGCCTTCATCTCGGTCAAGTAGAGGTGCCCGACCAGAGCAGAGGCCGTGCCCAGCGGCACCGCCAGCACGAAGAGCCAGAGGATCGTCCCCCGGGTCTGCCCCGGCGCCTCCATCTCGCGGTAGGCGTTGAAGGATTCGGGCAGGTTCTGGAGGGTGATGAGCACGGCCATCAGGATCGCGACGGACGAGGCCTCGGCCATAAGCGCGCCGAGGGCCATGGCCTCGGGCAGGTAATCCAGCAACATCGCCATGAACTGGGATCCGTGACCGCCCCGCCGGGCCAGGGCCCGGTCCACCGCGAAAAAGGCGACCCCGCCGGCCACGAAGGCGGCAAACGCGGCCCAGCCCGGAAGGTCGGCCGCCCCCTCGGGGATCAGCACGAGCGCCACGGCCGCGAAGAGAGCGCCGCCGCCGAAGGCGATGACGGTGTGGCGGAACTCCTCGGTCAGCCAGCCGGGAAACAGGCTCTCACGCCGGCCGAGCCAGGCGCCCACGGGCACGGACAGGCCGGCCAGGGTGGCCAGCAGCAGGGCTCCCGGCAACGGTTCGATCAAATGGCCCCCCTCCTCTTTTCGCCCCAAATACCTCGGGGGGCCGAAGGCGGGGATCGGCCGTGTCGCGCCATCGGTTCGAGTGACACGTGCGACGCCCCCTCACCGGTGACCGCCTGGCAGCGCGGCCTGCGCAGAGCGAGCGGGGCAGTGCGCCCCGTCCTGACCGGTCAGACCACCCGTTCGACCATCATCTTCTTGATGTTCTGGATCGCCTTGGCCGGGTTCAGCCCCTTGGGGCAGGTCTTGGCGCAGTTCATGATCGTGTGGCAGCGATACAGCTTGAACGGATCCTCAAGGTCGTCCAGCCGCTCGCCCGTCGCCTCGTCCCGGCTGTCGATGATCCAGCGGTAGGCGTGCAGCAGGGCGGCGGGGCCGAGGTAGCGGTCGCCGTTCCACCAGTAGGACGGGCAGGCGGTCGAGCAGGAGGCGCACATCACGCATTCGTAGAGACCGTCGAGCTTCTTGCGGTCCTCGATGGACTGCTTCCACTCCTTCGCGGGCCGGTTCGTCTTGGTCTCGAGCCAGGGCATGATGGAGGCGTGCTGGGCGTAGAAATGCGTCAGGTCCGGGATCAGGTCCTTGACCACGGGCATGTGCGGCAGCGGATAGATGGCGATGTCGCCCTCGATCTCGTCATGGCCGTAGATGCAGGCGAGGGTGTTGATCCCGCCCATCTTGGTGCCGCCGATGTTCATCGCGCAGGACCCGCAGATCCCTTCGCGGCAGGACCGGCGGAAGGTCAGGGTGGGGTCGATCTCGTTCTTGATCTTGATCAGGATGTCCAGGACCATCGGCCCGCAGGTATCCATGTCGACGAAATAGGTATCGACCCGCGGGTTCTTTCCGTCGTCGGGGTTCCAGCGGTAGATCTTGACCGTGCGCAGGTTGGTCGCGCCCTCGGGCTTGGGCCACGTCTTGCCGGTGGTCATCCGGCTGTTCTTGGGCAGGCGAAACTGGACCATGTCTAAGGCTCCTTCCGACTCAGGTCAGACTTGTGGTGGCGCAGGCGACGGTTTCCTGCCGGCCGAGGATGTCGGAGACCAGCAGAACGACCGTATCACCCGGAACCCCGGCGTTGGCGGCGGAGATCTGGATCAGTTCTGCCTGGCTTGCATTGTCGAGAATGCATTCGGTCAGGGCGGCACCGACCTCGCCCGGCACCTGGTCCTGCACGATGGGGCCGACGACGGCGCGGGCGGCAGCCTTGGAGACCGGTCCCGCGACCTCATCCACCGTGGCGGTGTTGCAGGCGGCAAGGCCGAGGGTGGCGGCGGTCAGAAGGGCGGCGGTACGCATCATGGTGCTTCCTTTTGTTTCGATCTGGTACCTGTGTAAAACAGAAACAAGTATAGACTATGCATCAAGAAGTTCAATTTCCTCTCCAATGGCATCTCGCCTCAGAGCAAACTTGGATATCTCAAGATTCACGTGATGGGGATTAGTCTTGGTAAAATTGTGATAGATGGTATCTTCGAAAGTTCGGGAACAAAGCCAACCCTCTGGCTTTGGAAGTGCGACCTGTCTTATTTCCTTCATGTAGCACCATAATGCAAATCGCACATCAACAAACTTCTGACTCCCCACCATGAAATCATACGCGGGAAAATCGCTCCCTCTTACTATCGCGGTGCCAGTTCCAATCTGATCAACGATCAATGCCTTATCGAGAGCTGATTTGTAATGCAGAACTTTCCGGCGCCAGGTCAGATCTTTTCTTTCATTGCTCCGCCAGCTCAAGAATTCAAACCAAGACCGGGCAGGTTTCTCATATATGACGCCGTGGTAGCCCGCAGCGCATGAAGTCGGCCCAAGGCTCTCGAACAGCGCCACCGTGTGGGAAACATAGTCACCGGGGTAGATCAGATCATCATCGAACAAAAGTACATACTTGGCCTCAAATACTTCAGGAAGGAACTTGCCGACGTCCTTCGTGTCTTCCTGAGGCAGTATCTGAATCACGCTATCAATTTCGTCCAATTCAGGTAGCGTATCCTCGTATTCGTTCAGTATAACATGGAGAACATCCACCTGCGAACTGACAGCGGTTACTGCCGACAAAAGCGTTTCGCGGCGCGGCGGGTAGGTTGCCAGATTTCCAACGATCATGATGTGCCAGCGGACCTTTGAAATTCTTCGATTTTCCTCCGGATCTCACCGACCAAGGTGGTCTCGGGCGAGTGAGCAGGCTCAAACACGACAGTAGGCGTCGCGCATCTCAGGTGACGAGGATAGATACCACACCGCATCAAGAGATCAGAGCATGCGTCGAATGACTCTGTCGTCTGGATTTCCACAGCCACGACAGGTCTGCGCTCGGCGAGAAGTCTTTTGGCGCCGGCCAGAACAGCCTCTTCGACACCCTCCACATCAATCTTGACGAGGGCAATCCTGGATGGGAGATCATCAATCATCTGGTCGAGCGTCACTTGCCTTGCTTCGATCTCTCCACCGTGAACCGTTGTTGAGTACATACCCGGATTGGCTTCATCCAGGACACCAAGACGAACCGTCCTTTCCGAGTCCCCGACAGCAAATGGAAACATGCAAACCCTGTCGCTCAGATTATTGAGCTGCATGACACGCTCAAGGATCTCGCTGTTGGCCGGCACTGGCTCGAAGGAGACAGTTTCCCGGTTCAGAACTCCTGCGAAAAAGAGGGAGTGGTTTCCAATATTGGCACCAATGTCGATCGCGGCGCCCGGAATATCATCCAGTATGTCATTCAAGAGAGAAAGAAGATCGACTTCGTAAAAACTCTTTCGGCGCCGCATCTGATCAATGATATGATCTTTTTGGCCCCTCAATGGAATTCTATATCTCTTTCCTTCATATTTGATCCGGAAGCAATCCTTTCTGAACCCGTACTCGGACCAAAGACGCCCTAATTTGGCAAAACTTTCCACGTCACGTGCTCCCGGCACCGCTGTGCTGACTCAACACCCAGATGAACCACGAAGGAATTCCTTGCACGCTGTCGCATCGTGAGTGGCAATCTGCATCTAAGGTCTTCCTTATGATTTCAGTTCAGCACCGGCGGACGGGGCGGCAGTGCTCCGGTCCGGCCCAACACGCAGCGTTCGTAGACCTCGATCGGGTCGCGGCCCGCAAGGTAGTCGCCGGTGACGCCGATCGCGACCGAGGCAAATCGCCCGTCCTCGGAATTGGCTCCGACGGCCACGCGTCCCGTCGGCCCCTGTGCGGCGCGGGCGCGGTCCTCGCACTGGCGCATGACGCGTTCCGGGTCCGGCGGCCCGCAGGCGGCCACAAGTCCGAGCGGCAGGAGCAGGAGCGCTCTCATCCCTGGCTGACGACCTCGCTCATGCAGGTCACCAGGCCATCCTGGTCCGAGATGCCGTCGATCACCGCCTCGCGGGCGGCATCGTCGGTGGCGGTGATCAGGCTGGTGACCTCGTCGTCGGACATCCTCTCGAGCGCGCAGGACGCGGCGCCGTCGGCCATCGCCTCGGACAGGCCCTGGCCGCCGAGTTCCTCGATCATCATGGCGCGGGCGGCGGCGCGGTCGGCGCTTTCGTCCTGGGCCAGCGCACTGCCCGCGCTCAGGACCAGGGCGACAACAAGCAGGGAGCGCATCAGAAGGTCCTCTTCTTGGGGGCGATCCTGGCTTCGTTGATCCCGCCTTCGGCTTCGGTCGTCAACGGGGCCGTGATCACGGGCCGATAGCTAAGGTCCACCTTGGCGCCGTCAATGCGCGTTATCGTGTGCTTGCGCCATTCGGCATCGTCCCGCTCAGGATAATCCTCGTGCGCATGGGCGCCGCGGCTTTCCTTGCGCGCCTCGGCGCCGACGATGGTGGCGAGCGCGTTGGGCATCAGGTTGGTCAGCTCCAGCGTCTCCATCAGGTCAGAGTTCCAGACCAGCGACCGGTCGGTGACCTTGATGTCGGCCATCTTGCCGGCGATCGCGGTCATCTTGTCGACCCCTTCCTTGAGCGTCTTGTCGGTGCGGAAGACGGCGGCATCCTCCTGCATCGCCTTCTGCATCTCGAGCCGCAGCTCGGCCGTGGGTGTCGCGCCGTCCGCATGGCGCAGGGCGTCGAAGCGCTCGAAGCTCTTCTCGATCTCGGAGGTCCGGGGCGTCGGGATCGCGCTGTCCCGGTCCACGACGCTGCCTGCCCGGATCGCCGCCGCGCGGCCGAAGACCACGAGGTCGATCAAGGAGTTGGAGCCGAGGCGGTTGGCCCCGTGCACGGAAGCGCAGCCCGCCTCGCCCACGGCCATCAGGCCGGGTACCACGGCGTTGGGGTCCTCTTCGGTCGGGTTCAGCACCTCGCCGAAGTAGTTCGTCGGGATGCCGCCCATGTTGTAATGGACCGTCGGCAGGACCGGGATCGGCTCTTTCGTGACATCCACGCCGGCGAAGATCTTGGCGCTCTCGGAAATCCCCGGCAGCCGCTCGGCCAGCGCCTCGGCCGGCAGGTGGTTGAGGTTCAGGTGGATGTGGTCGCCGTCCGGCCCCACGCCCCTGCCCTCGCGGATCTCCATGGTCATTGAGCGGCTGACGTAGTCGCGCGGCGCAAGGTCCTTGTAGGTGGGCGCGTAGCGCTCCATGAACCGCTCGCCCTCGGAGTTGGTCAGGTAGCCGCCCTCGCCCCGCGCGCCCTCGGTGATGAGGCAGCCCGAGCCGTAGATGCCGGTGGGGTGGAACTGGACAAACTCCATGTCCTGGAGCGGCAGGCCCGCGCGGGCCACCATGCCGCCGCCGTCGCCGGTGCAGGTATGGGCGGAGGTGGCGGAGAAGTAGGCCCGGCCGTAGCCGCCGGTGGCCAGGACGACCATCTTGGCGGCGAAGACGTGCATGGTCCCGTCGTCCAGCTTCCAGCACAGGACGCCCTCGCAGCGGCCGTCCTCGCTCATCAGCAGGTCGATGGCGAAATACTCGATGTAGAACTCGGCCTTCTGCTTGAGGCTCTGGCCATAGAGCGTGTGCAGGATCGCGTGGCCGGTCCGGTCGGCGGCGGCACAGGTGCGCTGGACCGGGGGGCCCTCGCCGAACTCGGTGGTGTGGCCGCCGAAGGGGCGCTGGTAGATCTTGCCTTCCTCGGTGCGGGAGAAGGGCACGCCGTAATGCTCCAGCTCATACACCGCCTTGGGCGCCTCGCGGGCGAGGTATTCCATCGCGTCGGTGTCGCCCAGCCAGTCGGAGCCCTTCACCGTGTCGTACATGTGCCACTGCCAGTGGTCGGGGCCCATGTTGGAAAGGGAGGCCGCGATGCCGCCCTGTGCGGCGACGGTGTGGGACCGGGTCGGGAAGACCTTGGAGATGCAGGCGGTGCGCAGACCCTGCTCGGCCATCCCGAGGGTCGCGCGCAGGCCCGCGCCGCCGGCGCCGACCACCACCACGTCGTAGTCGTGGGTCTCGTATTCGTAAGCAGCCATTGTCAGAACCTCAAAGCGCGATGCGGGCGATGGCGAAGACGCCGGTGGCGGCGGCGGTGTAGCACAGGCACGCCATGCCGATGACGAGCGCCTTGCGGGTGAAGCCGCCGGTGTAGTCCTCGATCAGGGCCTGCACGCCCAGCCGGAAGTGGACCCAGCCCACCAGCAGCGTCAGCAGGGCGACGATCGCCGGGAAGGGGCGGGAATAATAGGCCAGCATTTCCTCGTAGGTGCCGCCGTAGGCCGCGCCGAAGGTGAGGATGAAGAGCGGGATCAGCCCGCACATCGCCACCGAGGAGACCATCGTGTGCCAGTGATGCTCGGTCCCGGACTTGGCGGAGCCGAGGCCCTCGGCGCGTTTGCGGTCGGTCAGAAAAGCCATGTGATCCTCCCTCAGACGACGACGGCGATGAAGATGGTGAGCAGCACCGAGGCGATGATCGCGCCGATGGCATAGGTCTCGGAGCGGTCGACCTCGAGCATGCGCCCGGTGTCCCAGATCAGGTGCCGGATTCCGAAGAGCGTGTGGTACAGCAGCGCCCAGAGGCTGAGGAACATGACCAGGTCGCCGAACCAGGACCGCAGGAAGCCGTCGGCGCGGGCGAAGGCCTCGGGCCCGGTGGCGAGGCCGATGAACCACCAGGTGATCATCAGGCCGGCGACGAGCAGGGCGTTGCCGGTGATCCGCGTGAAGATCGAGGTCATCGAGGTCAGCTGCGGCTTGTAGACATGCCCGATCATGAAGGGCGAGAGCGGGCGGTTGCCCCTGTTCACGTCTGCCATGGGTGAGTCGTCTCCTCGGCTCGTGTGGCGCGCCGCGCGTCGGTGCTGCGGGCTGTTCAGGGGCCTTGATAGCGGTTTTTGCCGCCATGTCACGGCGCTGCGCCGCGGCAGGGTGTGGAATCTTGCCGCAAATGGACAGAAAGTGGCGGCGCGTGATCACATCCCGAAGGGCTGTGATCACTCTGGCCGCCGGTTCAGTACCGGACAGGCGCGGTCGCGTCGGGCACGGTCAGGGCGCCGATCTGGTCGGCGACCTCGCGGATCAGCTTCTCGCGGATTCGCGCGGCGTATTGCTCGAACCCGGCGGCCGTGACCACGAAGGCGCCGGGGCCGTGGATGACGTTTTCCCAGAAATACCCCGTCAGGTCGCGCTCGTCGGTTTCGATGACGACGGCGTTGATCGTGACCCCGGCGGCGGTGAGGGCGGGACGGAAGCCGGCGGGCATCCGGCCCTCGTTCGAGGTGCCGTCGCCCGAGATGTCGATGACCCGACGGCGGCACTCGGGGACCTCCTGGAACATCTCGAGGGACAGGGCGATGGCCTCGCCGATGGCGGTGGAATACTGCCACCATACCCGCGGATCGGCGGCGACCGTGGCAGCGAGCCGGTGGGCGGCCTCGTGATCCTCGACCGCGGTCCAGGGCACGGTGACCGCTTGCCGCGACGCACCGGTCCATTGGACGACCGCGACCCGCGCCCTTGCGTTCACCAGCGCCTCGCGCACCACGCTGTCCGCCAGCGCCCGCGCCAGGCCGTCACGTTGGATGGCATATTCGTCCTCGTCGACCGAGCCCGAGACGTCGACGGCGAGAATCAGGGCGAGGTCGCAGGCGCGGGCGGGCGTGGTGGCGAGGGCGATGAGGACGGCAAGGGCAAGACGCATGGTCCCGCCACTATGCCGGTGGTGCGCCCGGGCGTCTGTCACGATTCTGCGACAGCACCCCGGGGCGACCTTATCCGCGGGTAAGATCATGTTAACAATGGGTTAATTTTCACCCGGCGGGCGGCGCTAGCGCATCGCCTCGAAATAGGCGTCGGTCATGGCGCAGTCCCGCTGCACCCCCTCGCCGCAGGCCCGCATCCGCAGGTCCCGGGTCAGGCAGATGCGGGCCTCGGCGATGGCGCCGTCGCGGCAGGTGACGGTGATCATCTCGGCCCCCATGTCCGGGTTCGCCTCCAGGAAGGCCTCCTCGACCACCGAGGCGGGCAGGCGGACGTCGCGGGCGAGCTGACGGAAGATCCCGGGCCTTTCCACCCCTGCAAGGGCGCGGCGCGACAGGCGGTAGTAGTCGTCTGCGGAGAGCCCGGTGCAGCGCCCGTGCTTGTTCCACTGGTGCCAGGCCGATCCGCCCGAGCCGAAGAGGTCGGCCTCGGCCGCGGTGTCCGACCGGGACGGGTTGCGAAAGGTCACGTCGCAGTACTCGGGCCAGCCGCCGTCCTCGTACTGCGGCCAGAGGCCGTGCAGGACCCAGCCGAAGCCGGCGCCCTCGGCGCATTGTTCGGACCCTTGCGCCCGGCCCGTCGCGCGGCACCAGTTCGGCGACCAGGACAGGGCCATGACGTAGTAGTCGAAGTCCCCCGCCCTGCCCTCGGCCCGGGCCGCGGGCGCAAGCGGGGCGGCCAGAAGGGCCAGGACCAGAACAAACAGGCGCATTTCGGGGCTTTCCTAACGAAACCGCGGCGACTATATAGCGCCCGAGTTCCCCGACAAGGCAACTTGGGCCGCCAGACCCGGCCCGCTCTCCGAAAGGAGAGCCGGGGCGAAGCGTATTTGCGAGAAGGAGCCAACCGATGGCCCAGGACAAACCGATCATGGCCAAGGCCACCGCCGTCTGGCTGGTGGACAACACCACAATCAGCTTCAAGCAGATCGCCGATTTCGTCGGCATGCACGAGCTCGAGGTGCAGGGCATCGCCGACGGCGACGTGGCCGCCGGCGTGAAGGGCTTCGATCCGATCGCCAACAACCAGCTGACCCAGGACGAGATCGACGCGGCCGAGAAGAATCCGCTCCACCCGCTCAAGCTGAAGTTCAATGCCGCCGCCGTGGGCGAGGAAAAGCGCCGCGGGCCGCGCTACACGCCGCTGTCCAAGCGGCAGGACCGGCCGAACTCGATCCTCTGGCTGGTGAAGTTCCACCCGGAGCTGTCGGACGGCCAGATCTCCAAGCTGGTCGGCACCACCAAGCCGACGATCCAGTCGATCCGCAACCGCGAGCACTGGAACATCCAGAACATGGAGCCGATCGACCCCGTCGCCCTGGGCCTGTGCAAGCAGACCGAGCTGGACGCCGCCGTGCAGAAGGCCAACGCCAAGAGGGCCAAGGACGGCGAGGTGATGACCGACGACGAACGCCGCAAGCTGGTATCGACCGAGCAGAGCCTCGGCATGGATACCGAGCCGCGGATGCCCACGGCCATCTCCGGCCTCGAGACCTTCACCCTGTCGGACAACGACGACCCGCGCGGCGCCGATGACGAGGAAGAGGACACCCGCGAGTATTCGGACGCCGACAGCTTCTTCAACCTGCCCGACTCCGACGAGGACGACGAGGACGAGGACGACCGTCGCTGAGCGGCCATTGAACGTATGCCGGGCGGGGCTATCCTTCCCGGCATGACATCCGACATCGAAAGACTGCCTGACATGCCGCCTCCCTCGGGGGCGGCATATTTTCTGGATTTCGACGGCACCCTCGTCGACATCGCCGAGACGCCGGACGGGATCGAGATCCCGGCCGACCTCGGCCCCATGCTGGCCGCGCTTCGCGATGCCGCCGGAGGCGCCCTTGCGGTGATCTCGGGCCGGAGGCTGGACGACCTGCGCCGCTTCCTGCCGGACCTCGGCCCGCCGATGGTGGGCGGTCACGGCGCCGAGTGGTGGCTGGAGGACGACC
>JAMWZF010000092.1 GCA_024304875.1 Paracoccaceae bacterium | reverse complement strand
GCCATGACGTGCGTGGCGTCGCCGAAGAGGAACACGCGCTTGCCGGTGAGGTAGGTGCTGTCGACGCTGGCCGACCACCACGGCAGGCGCAGGCGGCTGGCGTCGGGCTGGGTCGTGACGCCGGTGAGGGACTGGATTTCCGCGATGAAGTCGCGGGTGGCGCCGACGCCGATGGGGACGGTCTTGGTGTAGGGCTGCCCGTGTTCCTTCTCCAGCCAGCGGGCCGCGCTTTCCCCTGTTTCGGGGTAGAGCAGCACGTTGGCATGGGCCGCGGGCAGCCGGGCGAGGTCGGCGGGCCGCGCGTTCAGCGGGGCGCAGACGTTCACCTCGATTCCCATATCGGCCAGCAGGCTCGTGATCTCCTCGACGTCGTCGCGGTGGCGAAAGCCGAGGGCGGTGGCGCCGAGGATGTTGACCGTGGGGCGCGGGGTGCGGTCCTGCGGGCGGGCCAGCGCCTTGACCAACTGGTAGAAGGTCTCGTCCGCGCCGAAACATTCCTTGCGCTGGTAGGAGGGCAGCTCGAGCGGGATGACGGGGATGGAGAGGCCCATGGTCTCGGCCAGGCCGCCGGGGTCGTCCTGGATCAGCTCCGCCGTGCAGGAGGCGCCGACGATGATCGCCTCGGGGGCGAACCGGTCCACGGCGTCCTGGCAGGCGGACTTGAAGAGCCCCGCCGTGTCGGCACCGAGGTCGCGGGCCTGGAAGGTGGTGTAGGTGACCGGCGGGCGGTGGTTGCGCCGTTCGATCATGGTGAAGAGAAGGTCGGCGTAAGTGTCGCCCTGGGGGGCGTGGAGGACGTAGTGCAGGCCCTTCATCGCCGTGGCGACGCGCATCGCGCCGACGTGGGGCGGGCCCTCGTAAGTCCAGACGGAGAGCTTCATGGCTGCCCTCCCGCAGTGCGTTTTCTGGCCAGAATGAAGCAGGGGCGCATCATTCGGCAGCCTCCAGCCGCAGACGCTCTTTCCGCCGCAGGGGGCGAGCGAAGAGCGCGGCGAGGTCCCCGGCCTGTTCGTAGAAATGGACCGGGGTGAAGACGAGTTCGATCGCCCACTTGGTCGTCAGACCTTCGGCCTCCAGCGGGTTGGCGAGGCCGAGGCCGCAGACGGTGAGGTCGGGGCGGTCGCTGAGGGCGCGGTCGAGCTGGCGGTCCACGTCCTGTCCTTCCGCGATGCGGGGACCGGCGGGCAGCAGGTCCAGTTCCGGCCCGTGCAGGGCGTCGCGGATGTAGGGCTGGGCCACCTCGGTCGCCGTCATGCCGCATTCGCGGGTCAGGAACCGGGCGAGCGAGATCTCCATCTGGCTGTCGGGGAAGAAGAAGACCGACTTGCCGGTCAGGTCCGCGGTGGCGGCGGCGACGGCCTTGCGGGCGCGGGCGCGCGGGGCGGCGGTGACTTCGTCGAACCGCTCTTTCGGCACGCCGAACTCGGTGGCGATGGCGGCGAGCCAGGCGGTGGTGCCCTCCTCGCCGAAGGGGAAGGGCGCGGGGATGTGGCGGGCGCCGGCGCGGACCAGCTCGGCATGGGTTTCGCCCAGGAAGGGCTGGGCCAGGGCGAAGACGGTGTTCGGGCCGACGGCGGTGTCGTTGTCGATCCGGCGGGCCGGCAGCAGGCGGACAGGGCCGATGCCGAGGTCGCTCAACAGCGACATCATCTGGTCCTCGACCACGTCCGGCAGGGCGCCGGCGATGACGAGTTCCCGCGCCTCGGTCCGCGGCAGGACCGGGATCATGGAGGCGAGGCAGGCATCCTCGCCCTCGGTGAAGGTCGTCTCGATGCCGGAGCCGGAGTAGTTCAGGACGCGGACGTGGGGCGCATGTTCCTGCGTCAGCCGCTCGGCGGCCTTGGCCAGGTCCAGCTTGATGACCTCGGACGGGCAGGAGCCGACGAGGAAGAGCTGGCGGATGTCCGGGCGGCGCGAGAGAAGCCGGGCCACCTCGCGGTCGAGCTCGGCATGGGCGTCCTTCAGACCGGCCAGATCCGTCTCCTCGAGAATCGCGGTACCGAATCGGGGCTCGGCGAAGATCATCACGCCGGCGGCGGATTGCAGGAGGTGGGCGCAGGTGCGGCTGCCCACGACGAGGAAGAAGGCGTCCTGCATCTTGCGATGCAGCCAGATGATTCCCGTCAGCCCGCAGAAGACCTCGCGCTGGCCGCGCTCCTTGAGGACAGGGGCCGAGCGGCAGCCGCCCTGCACGGGAGGAGGCAGATGGGTCATGCCGTCACCCCGCTGTCCAGCCGGGCGCGGCGCAGCTTCAGGACGAACTGGGCGGCGTTGAGGACGTAGGCGGCGTAGGCGGCGAGCGCCACGGCGATGAGGGTATCGGGTGCGAGCGCACCGCTCAGCAGGCCCCAGAGGTAGAGGGTGTGGAGCGCGATGACGCCGAAGCTGACGACATCTTCCCAGAAGAAGGCGGGCGCCAGCAAATACTGGCCGAAGACGGCCTTTTCCCAGATCGCGCCGGTCACCATGATCGCGTAGAGAACGCCGGTCTTGACCACGATCGAAACCGTCGCGGCGCCGTATCCGGTGCCGGTCGCGAGGTAGGTCAGCACCAGCCCGAGCGACACCAGGAAGACGACGAACTGGACCGGCGCGAGCACCCCCTGGACGAGTGTCCAGACCGTGGCGTCGCGGCGGGCGCGCTCCTGCGGTGTGTAGAGTGGGCGACGTCCCGTTACCGGGCCTGGCGCGGCGCCATCGGCGACGATCATGTAAAGCCTCCCTGACATTCCCTGGTGTCGAGCCTAGTCCCCGCTCCCGCAAAGTGTCAACTTTTCCTTACATACCCCCTCCACCAAGGACCTGGAGCGCGGGCCAGACCTATCATTCATGTTTTCTCTTTTGAAAACCGTTAGTTGAGGTAAATAATAGTCCAAGTGATTGCCTTCATGTCAGTTTTCTTTGACATTTATCGAGACTCGATTGACACTCTTTGGGATGAATTCGCTTCACGCGGGAGGACAGCCCGCGGCCGCCGGAGGAGGCAGCCAATGCGTGATGGTCAAACCCGCAACAACGGCCTTCGAAAGACCGACGCCTGGATCGACGCCGTCGCCAGCCGGGCGCTCTCCGTGGTGGCGCGCAGCAAGGTCGGAACACCGCGGCGCGCCGATCCCCAACTGGTCGCCATGATGCGAAGCAGCCTGACCACGGGAGATCGGGAGGCCTGCCGGCAGACCGTCCTGGCGATGACCGAAAGTGGCGTGACGCGGGAGGACGTCGCCGATCTCTACGTCCCGGAGGTCGCCCGCCAGCTGGGCGAGGAATGGTGCGCCGACGAGATCAGCTTTGCGGAAGTGACGATCGGATCGTCCAAGCTCCAGTCCCTCCTGCGCGAGCTCGGCCCGGAATGGCGGGCAGACCACCACAGTGACGCCGACGCTCCTTCGGCCCTCGTCCTGGTCCACGCCGAGGAGAACCATACCCTCGGCGCGCAGGTTCTCGCCGGTCAGCTCAGGCGCCGCGGTTTCAGTGTCCGCCTTATCCTCTCGGCCGACCGGGCCGAAATCGAGGACACCCTGCAACGGTCCTCGTACGATGCCGTGATGATTTCCACATCGAGGCCGGAAACGCTTGAATCGATAAGAAAACTTGTGAACTTTGTGCGGACCGCCGTCAGACGGGCGCCGCCGATCGTGCTTGGCGGTGCGATCGATGGCCGCGGCCTTGACATCCGTTCCCTCTCGGGGGCCGATTACGCGACGAACAGTATAGACGAGGCACTGCGCCTGTGCGGTCTGAACAATCACAGCCAAAAGGACGCAGGTCAGGCTTCCAGGAGATAGACGATGACTTCGCGACGCGGCATCGGGCGCCCGGACAGCATGGCGCCGTCATGACGTCGCGAGGCGCCAAATACTGGAGCAGCGGGGCCATCCCCCTGATTGCCCCCGAGATCCTTGGCGACATCATCGCCGAGATCTCGGACGCCGGCGTCGTCATTTCCGACGAGGGCCGGGTGCTGGCCGTCATGGTGAACCCCGCCAACAGCGATTTCGCCGCCCTCGACAGCGCCGAGGGCAAGGACCTGCGAGCCCTTCTCACCCACGAGAGCATCCGCAAGTTCGAGGAGCGGTTGAGCGAGTTTCTCACCTCGGATCGACCGGTCCGCCCGCTCGAGCTGAACCACACGCTGCGCGACGGCCGGCTGGAGCTGCCGGTGCGCTACTCCTTCCACCGGATCGGACCGGACGGCGCGATCCTGCTGCTCGGACGCGACCTGCGCCCCATCGCCGAGATGCAGCAGCAGCTTGTCCAGGCCCAACTCGCGCTCGAGCGGGACTACGAGGTTCAGCGCGAATACGACACGCGCTTCCGGGTCCTGCTCGAAGCCACCCGTGATGCGGTGGTCTTCGTCTCTCTCGGTACCGGCCTGATGACCGAGGTGAACCCCCTTGCCGCCCGCATCTTCGGCCGCAGCCGCAACGACCTCGTCGGCACGCGGCTGCTCGACCGGTTCGAGTCGCGCCGCAAGGGCACCCTGCTCGAGGAATTGCAGGCCCAGGCGATGGCCGAACATCCCGCCCCGGTGACCACGAAGCTGTCGGGGGGCGTTCCCGAAGTCCGCCTGCGCCCGACCGTCTTCCGCGCCGCGGGCGAGCGGGTGATGCTCCTTCGGATCGACCCGGTCGAGGATGCCGTCGCGGCGGCGGACGGCCTCACCCGTAACCTGCACGCCCTGTTCGATCAGGGCCCGGACGGCATCGTCTTCACCGACCGGAACGGCATGATCCTCTCCCTGAACGAGGGGTTCCTCGAACAGATCGAGGCGGCCCACGACCTCAAGGTCCGGGGCCGCAGTCTTGCCGATTTCCTCGACCGCGGGTCCGTCGATCTCAAGGTCCTGACCGAGAACGCCCAGCGGACCGGCCGGATGCGCGCCTATGTGACCAAGCTGGTGGGCGATTACGCGGCGCCCCGCTCGGCCGAGATCGCCGTGACCGCGCTCAAGGCGGGTGCCGACGAGGTCTTCGCCTTCGTCATCCGCGACCTCAGCCGGACCGAGACCCAGCGCCCCTCCATCGTGCCCGTCTCGGACGACAACGTCCGCTCTCTGATGGAACTCGTCGGCTCCGCCACTCTCAAGGAGATCGTCGCCGAGACGACCAACGTGGTCGAGCGCATGTGCATCGAGACGGCCGTCGAGCTGACGATGAACAACCGCGTGGCGGCGGCCGAGATGCTGGGCCTGTCGCGCCAGTCGCTCTACGTCAAACTGCGCAAGTACGGCCTGCTCAAGCGGGACGACTGACGGCTGTCAGCCCTGATTTACACTTGCCGCGACGCGGGCTGTCATCTTAAGCTGACAGTATGTCCGATGTCGCCAACCTGACAGTCGCCCTGCCCCGCCGCTGGCCGGAGCCGCGGGCCCTTCTCACCCTGATCAAACCGATCACCTGGTTCCCGCCGATGTGGGCCTACCTCTGCGGCCTCGTCGCCTCGGGTCAGCCCTTTGCGGGCCACTGGGGGCTGGTGCTTCTTGGCGTGCTGCTGGCGGGTCCGGCGGTCTGCGGAATGAGCCAGGCCGCGAACGACTGGTGCGACCGCGAGGTGGACGCGATCAACGAGCCGGACCGACCGATCCCTTCGGGCCGGGTGCCGGGCCGCTGGGGGCTGTTCGTGGCGCTGGCGATGTCCGGAGTGGCGCTCGTGCTCGGCTGGCAGCTCGGGCCCTACGGCTTTGCCGCCACCTGCCTCGGCGTTCTCGCCGCATGGGCCTATTCGGCCGAGCCGGTCCGCCTGAAACGGTCAGGCATCCTCGGTCCCGGCCTCGTCGGCCTGTCCTACGAGACGCTCCCCTGGATCACCGGGGCCGCCGTGCTCTCCGCCGGAGCGCCTTCGGGCGAGGTCCTTCTGGTGGCCCTGCTCTACGGCATCGGCGCCCACGGCATCATGACGCTGAACGATTTCAAGGCTTTGAAGGGCGACCTTCAGACAGGCGTGCGCTCGCTTCCCGTCACCCTCGGGCCCCACCGCGCCGCCCGCGTGGCCTGCGCCGTCATGGCCCTGCCGCAGGCGGTGGTCATCGCCCTGCTCGCCCTCTGGGACCGTCCGTGGCACGCCCTCGCCATCGCCGCCCTCCTCGCGGCCCAGGCCCTCGCCATGCGCGTGATGCTGCGCGATCCCAAGGAGAAAGCGCCATGGTACAATGGCACCGGAGTCCTTCTCTACATCACCGGCATGATGGTCGCGGCCTTCGCGCTCCGGGGGCTGGCATGACCGCCGGCTGGAGCACGATCCTGAGGCTCTGCCTCGCCAACGCGGCCATCGGCGGCATGACGGCCCTGCCGGTGAACCTCTTCAACCGGCTGATGACGGTGGAACTGGCCCTGCCCGCGCTCCTCCCCGGCCTGCTCGTCGCCCTGCACTACGCGGTGCAGTTGACCCGTCCCGTCTGGGGGCACCGGTCCGATGCCCGGGGTGGGCGGACGCCGTTCGTCCTCGGCGGGATCGCAGTGGTCGGTCTTGGGCTGGTGCTCACCGCCTGGGGCATCGCCCACCTGACCGGCCCCGCCGCGCTGATCCTCTGGATCGTGGCCTACGCCCTGATCGGCCTCGGCATCGGCGCGGGCGGCACCTCCTTCCTCGCCCTCCTCGCCACCGCCGCGCCCGACGCGCGCAAGGGGGCCGCCGCCACCCTCGCCTGGCTCATGCTGATCCTCGGCGCCATCGTGACTTCCATCGGCACCGGCATCGCGCTCGACCCTTACTCGCCCGAGCGGCTGTTCACCGTCGTTGCCTGCGTCGCCGGGATCGCGTTCTTCCTCTCCGCCCTCGCGGTCGTGGGTGTCGAGCGCCGCCTCGGCCCCGCCGCCCCGGCCGAAGAGCCGAAGCTGATGCCCGCCCTCCGCGCCACCTGGGCCGACCCGGCGGCGCGCGCCTTCACCGGCTTCGTGTTCCTGTCGATCCTTGCCTTCTACCTCTCCGAACTGGTGCTGGAGCCCTTCATGGGCCACGTCCACGGCTTCGGACCCGAGGATTCCACCAAACTCTCCGGCGCCAAGGACGGCGCGGCCCTCATCGGCATGATCGGCGCCGGGGTCCTGTCGACCCTCCGGCTCGGCTCGCTCCGGCTCTGGGCCATCGCGGGCTGCGTGATCTCGGCCCTCGGCCTCGTCGGCCTCGGCGCCGGGCTGGCGCTGATGCCCTTCACCCTGGTGCTCGGCCTCGGAAACGGGCTTTTCGTCGTCGGGGCCATCGGCTCGATGATGCGCCTTGCCGCCGCCAGAGCAGGCGCGACGGGCACGCGGATGGGCGTCTTCGGCGCGGCGCAGGCGGTGGCGGCGGGCCTCGCGGGCCTCATCGCCACCGGCATCCTCGACGCCGCCCGCGTCGCCCTGCCGCTCGAGACCGCCTACGCCGTGGTCTTCGGGCTGGAGGCCGTCCTCTTCATCGCCGCGGCGCTCGTCGCCGAGCGGCTCATAACCGCGCCCAAGCCGGCGCTTGTCCCGGGAGAATAGGCCCATGTTCGATGTCGTCGTCGTCGGAGGAGGCCCCTCGGGCGCCACAGCCGCGGAAGACCTCGCCCGCTCCGGCCATTCGGTCGCGCTTCTGGACCGCGAGGGGCGGATCAAGCCCTGCGGCGGCGCCATCCCGCCCCGGCTGATCCGTGATTTCCATATTCCCGACGACCAGCTGGTCGCCAGGATCACCACCGCCCGCATGATCTCGCCCAAGGGCCGACGGGTCGACATCCCGATCGAGAACGGCTTCGTCGGCATGGTCGACCGCGAGGATTTCGACGACTTCCTGCGCGTCCGGGCGGCGGAGGCCGGCGCCGAACGCGTCACCGGCACATACACCGGGATCACCCGCGAGAGCGGCCATCCCACCGTCCACTACCGCGACAAGGCCAGCGGCGAGGCGCGCACCCTGCCCTGCCGCCTCGTCATCGGCGCCGATGGCGCGCGGTCGAACGTGGCGCGGGACGAGGTGCCGGGCGGTGACAAGATCCCCTACGTCATCGCCTACCACGAGATCATCGAGGCGCCGGGCCCGGTCGGCGACTACCACCCGGACCGCTGCGACGTGGTCTATGACGGCGCGATCTCGCCCGACTTCTACGGCTGGGTCTTTCCCCATGGGAGCAAGGCCAGCGTCGGCATGGGGAGCATGGTCAAGGGCGTCGACCTCAAGGAGGCGACAGCCGCCCTGCGCACCGCCTCGGGCCTCGCCGACTGCCCGACGATCCGCAAGGAGGGCGCGCCGATCCCGCTGAAGCCGCTCGACCGCTGGGACAACGGGACGGACGTGGTGCTGGCCGGGGACGCGGCGGGGGTCGTGGCCCCCTCCTCGGGCGAGGGCATCTACTACGCCATGGTCGGCGGCCGGGTCGCGGCCACGGCGGCGGCGGCCCGCCTGACCACCGGCCGGGCCAAGGACCTGCGCCTCGCCCGCCAGCTTTTCATGCGCGAGCACAAGCAGGTCTTCCGCGTCCTCGGCGCGATGCAGAACGCCTATTACAAGTCCGACGAGCGGCGCGAGCGGTTCGTCTCGCTCTGCCACGACATCGACGTGCAGCGCCTGACCTTCGAGGCCTACATGAACAAGGAGCTGGTGAAATCCCGGCCCCTCGCCCACCTCAAGATCGGGCTGAAGAACATCGCCCACCTCTGGGGGCTGGTGAGCCCAGAGCGGGTATGACCGCCCCTATCCCCGCCTGGGTCGACGGCCGGCTGCGGCCGGTCGGCAAGCTGGACGTCCACCGGCGGGGCCTGCGCCACAAGGCGGTGAGCGTCTTCGTGATGCGGGGGACCGAGGTGCTGATCCAGCAGCGGGCGATGGGCAAGTACCACACCCCCGGCCTCTGGGCGAACACCTGCTGCACCCACCCGCTTTGGGGCGAAGACGCCGCCGCCTGTGCGGTGCGGCGGCTGCGGGAGGAACTGGGGATAACCGGCCTCGCTCCCGTCCGGGCGGGCCAGGTCGAGTACCGCGCCGAGGTGGGCGGCGGCCTGATCGAGCACGAGGTGGTGGAGATCTTCGTGGCCGAGGCCGGAGAGGTGCTTGCGCTCGAGCCGGACCCTGAGGAGGTCATGGCGACCGAGTGGGTCGACATCGGCGTATTGGCGGCGCGGGTGGCCCGCGCGTCGGGTGACTTCACCCCCTGGCTTCGGATCTACCTCGCCGAGCATCGCGGCATGATCTTCGGGGACCTGGCGCAGGCCTGAAGGAGAGACGCGCTTTCGAAAGCGCGGTCATGCGTCTTCGAAGACGCATGGGGCGTGGGCCCGGACCCACCTCTCGGATTGTTCGGCGATGTGAGGTGGGTCCGGGCCCACCCCCGCCGTCAGATCACGCCCTGCCGCGCGTCCGTTCCCAGCCCCGCCGCCTCTGCCGCCGTTGCGGCGATGTCCACCGCGGTCAGCCCGGCCTCGACATACATCGCGTCCGGCGCGGCCTGCTGGATGAAGCGGTCCGGCAGGGTCATCGTGCGGACCTGGCACTTGCCGCCGAGCAGGCCGTGGTTCGCCAGCCAGTGCAGCACTCGGGCGCCGAAGCCGCCTTCGGCCCCCTGCTCCACCGTCACCAGCGCCCGGTGATCCCGCACCAGCCGGCGCACAAGAGCCTGGTCGAAGGGCTTGGCAAAGCGCGCGTCGGCCAGCGTCACCGACAGGCCCCGCGCCTCCAGCGCCGCCGTCGCCTTGCGGCACTCCCCAAGATGCGCACCGAAGGACAGGAGCGCGACGTCGTCGCCCTCCTGCAGGACCCGGCCCTTGCCGATCTCCAGCACCTCGCCCACCTCGGGCAGGGGCACGCCCTCGCCTTCGCCCCGCGGGTAACGGAACGCGATGGGGCCGCTGTCATGCGC
>JAMWZF010000091.1 GCA_024304875.1 Paracoccaceae bacterium | reverse complement strand
ACCGGGGGAAACGGAACGAGCCGGCCTATGTCGCCCATACGGCCAAGGTGGGCGCCGAGGTGTTCGGGATGTCCGACGAGGACTTCGCGGCGCAGACGACGGCGAACTTCGACCGGCTGTTCAGCAAGGCGTCCCGGGCCGCAGGGACAGCCGGACGCCACTGACCCGGCGGCGCGCCCCGGGCCGATGGTGCGTTTGCGTTTTCGGCCAGAGTGAAGCCGGGAGCGCGCCCTGCGGAACCGGCGCCGCGCCTCCCTCTTCATTCTGGCAAGAAAACGCAATTCCGCCCTCGGCCATCCCGCGCCCGGCGGGGGATCTCTCCCCACCGCTGTTACAAGACCTCCGCGTGTCAAAAGACCACCGTGCCGGGGCTCCGCCCGCTCGGACCCCGGTGCCTCCGCTGGAGGCCCCGCCGCTGCGCGGACCGGTCCTCGCCCCTTGCACCCGCCCCCAAATGCCGTGAAGAAGTCCCCATGCCTACCCGTACCTTCACCATCCTCGGCTGCGGCTCCTCCGGCGGTGTGCCGCGCCTTGGCGGGCATTGGGGGGACTGCGACCCGGACAACCCGCGCAACACCCGGCGGCGCTGTTCCCTGCTGGTCACGCAGGAGGGGCCGGAGGGCACCACGCGGGTGCTGATCGACACCTCGCCCGATCTGCGCAGCCAGCTGCTCGACGCCGGTGTCGGCAGGCTCGACGCGGTGATCTACACCCATGCCCATGCCGACCACGTGCACGGGCTCGACGACCTTCGGATGATCGTCTTCAATACCCGGCAGCGGCTGGCGGTCTGGGCGGACGGGGATACCTCGGACGCGCTGATCAGCCGCTTCGCCTACGCCTTCGTGCAGCCCGAGGGATCCCCCTATCCGCCGATCCTCGACCTCAACCGGATCGACGGGCGGGTGACGATCGAGGGGCCCGGAGGCGCCATTCCCTTCGATCCCTTCGAGGTGAACCACGGCGCGATCGAGGCGCTGGGGTTCCGGATCGGCGACGTGGCCTACCTGCCGGACGTGGCCGAGATCCCCGACGAGACCTGGCCGGCGCTGGAGAACCTCGACGTCTGGATCGTGGACGCCCTGCGCCGGACGCCGCATCCGACCCATTCGCACCTTGCCAACACGCTGGAGTGGATCGAGCGGGCGGCACCGAAGCGGGCGGTGCTGACCAACATGCACATCGACCTCGACTACGCCACCGTCGCCGCCGAGACGCCGGCCCATGTCGAGCCCGCCTACGACGGGATGACCCTCACGGTCGAGGTCTGACGCCGGATGGGGATGCTGACCTCGGTGATCCTGCCGGTCTTCCTGGTGCTGGGGGCGGGCTACTTCTCGGTCTGGAAGGGCTGGTTCAGCCAGGCGGGGGTCGCGGGGCTGATGGTCTTCGCGCAGCGCTTCGCGATCCCGATGCTGCTGTTCACCGGCATCGCCACGCTCGACCTGTCCGAACAGTTCCGGCCGGCGCTGCTGTTCAGCTTCTACACCGGCGCGATCAGCGGCTTCGTCCTGGGCCTGCTCGCCGGCCTGTTCCTGTTCCGGCGCGACATCGAGGACGCCATCGCCTTCGGCTTCGTCGGGCTGTTCTCGAACTCCCTCCTCCTCGGCCTGCCGATCACCGAGCGGGCCTACGGCGCGGAGGCCCTGGCGGCGAACTACGCGATCATCTCGATCCACGCGCCGCTGTGCTACGCCATCGGGATCACGGCGATGGAGGTCGTCCGGGCCCGGGGCACGCCGGCGCGGGGGCTGCCGGGCAAGGTCCTGAAGGCGGTCTTCTCCAACGCCCTCATCATGGGGATCGGCCTCGGCTTCGTGGTGAACCTGACGGGCGTCACCCTGCCCGTGGTCCTCTGGGACGCGATCGACCTGATCGCGCGGGCCGGCCTGCCGGCGGCGCTGTTCGGGCTGGGCGGCATCCTGGTGCAGTACCGGCCCGAGGGGGACCTGCGGGCCATCGCCTTCCTGTGCCTCGTCAGCCTGGTGGTGCATCCCTCGATCACCTGGTCGCTGGGACGGGCCCTGGACCTCAGCGTGGACGAGATGCGCTCGGCCGTCATCACCGCGGCGATGGCGCCGGGGGTGAATGCCTATCTGTTCGCGGACCTCTACGGTCGGGCCAAGCGGGTGGCGGCCTCGACGGTGCTGATCGCCACCGGCCTCAGCACGCTGACCGTGTGGGTCTGGCTGGCGGTGCTGCCCTGAACGTGAAAATCGGGTGCCTCAGCCGGGCGACATGCCCCGAAGCCTCTCGGACCGCCGGCGCAGCAGTTCGACCGTGGTCAGAAGCGCGATGGAGACCACGACGAGGATCGTGGCGACCGCGAGGATCGTCGGCGAGATCTGTTCGCGCAGGCCGATGAACATCTGCCAGGGCAGCGTCTTCTGCCCCGCCGAGCCCACGAAGAGCACCACCACCACCTCGTCGAACGACGTGATGAAGGCGAACAAGGCCCCCGAGATCACGCCGGGCAGGATCAGCGGCATCTGCACCTTGAAGAAGGTCCGCACCGGGTTGGCCCCGAGGTTGGCCGAGGCCCGCGTCAGGGACCGGTCGAAGCCCACCAGCGTGGCCGTCACCGTGATGATGACGAAGGGGATGCCGAGGGCGGCATGGGCAAGGACGACGCCGATCCATGTCCCCTGAAGGCCGAGGCGGGAGTAGAAGAAATACATGCCCGCCGCCGAGATGATGAGCGGCACGATCATCGGCGAGATCATGATCGCCATGATGAGCTGCCGGCCGGGCACGTGGCTCTGGCTGAGGCCGATGGCGGCCAGCGTGCCGAGAGCGACCGAGAGGGCCGTGGCGGCGGGCGCGATGGTCAGCGAGCTTTTCAGCGGCGAGATCCAGTCGCCCTCGGCGCCCCAGAGCGCGCCGATCAGAAGGCCGAGAAGGCCGAAGATCAGGATCGGCGGCCAGACCTTGCCGGGGCCGTCCTCGGACAGCAGGGCCCGCAGGCCGATGATGACGCCGCCGAAGATCACGCCGCCGAGGATGCCGTAGAGGGGGTGTCCCCCGCTGCCGCCGGCGAGTTCGAGAAAGTCGCGATAGTGCTTGAGAGAGTAGCCTTCGGGCGAGAGCCGGAGCATCTCGGGCGTGAAGGTGAAGAAGTCCTGCGCGTTGAAGGACAAGGGGATGATCACGATGATCGGGGCGATCAGGAAGAAGAAGATCAGACCGCAGATGAAGCGGAAGGCGTTGTGCCAGAGGACCTGCCCCGAGGTGGCATAGGGCGGCACGCCGCGGCGGTAATCCCCCGAGGCCAGCCAGTAGGCCACCCAGGACAGCACGGCACCGAGGAAGGCCCCGCCGACAAGCCCGCCGAGCCCGCCGGCCAGAAGGCCGAGCAGGCCGCAGAGGGCGATGATGCCGAGCCGGCCGTAGGTGCGGTTATTCGCCAGCGCCGTGGCGGCGAGGTACGCGGCCCCTGCCCCGATGGCGGCGCCGAGGATCAGGCCGACGAGGAGGTTGCCGCTCGCCTGCCCGACCAGGTAGCCGAAGAAGAGGCCGAGGACCGCCGTCAGCGGCATGGCGAAGGCCACCGGGCTTCGATCGTCCTTGAGCGCGTTTGCGGGATTGCTCACCACGTCGGACATGTCCTCAGCCCCCCAGCTTCACGTTGTCGATGCCCACCATCCGGTCGTAGAGCCAGTAGAGCAGCAGCACGAGCGCGAGGAGCATGGTCCCCAGCGCCGCCGCCAGCCCCCAGTTCAGCGAGGAGGAGATGTGGTAGGCGATCCGGTTCGAGATGAAGACACCCTTGGTGCCGCCGACGATCTCGGGCGTGATGTAGTAGCCGATGGCGAGGATGAAGACGAGGATCGAGCCTGCCCCGATGCCGGGCACCGAGTTGGGGAAATAGACCCGCCAGAAGGCCGTCCAGTTCGTCGCGCCGAGCGACTTGGCCGCCCGCAGGTAGCTGGGGTCGATGGTCTTCATCACCGAGTAGAGCGGCAGGATCATGAACGGCAGCAGGATATGCGTCATCGCGATGATCGTGCCTGTGGCGTTGTTGATCAGGACGAGCCGGCTGCCGTCGCCGACGAGCCCTGCCCAGACGAGGATGTCGTTGATCACCCCCTGCTGTTGCAGCAGCACCTTCCAGGCCGAGGTTCGCACCAGGAGCGAGGTCCAGAACGGCAGAAGGACGAGGATCATCAGCACGTTGGCGGTGCGCAGCGGCAGGTTCGCCAGCAGCCAGGCGATCGGATAGCCCAGGAGGATGCAGGAGCCGGTGATGGTCAGCGACAGGACCATCGTGCGCAGGAAGAGCGTGCGGTAGATCCTCTGGTCCTCGTCCACGGGTTCGACGCCGGCGGGCGTCTTGGCGAGGTCCATCGCGGCCAGGTAGTAGCCGGCAGTGTAGGGAGACGAGAAGGCCTTGATCGTGCCCCAGACCTCGGGGTCGGCCCAGTCCTCGTCGATCTCGAGAAAGGCGTCGCGGGTGCTGGGGATGTCCAGCGCGGCGATGGCCTCCCGCGCGGCGACGAGGTCGAGCCCGGCAGGTCCGGGAATGTCGGCCAGGCGCGCGGGGTCGGCCTCGGCCAGTTCCTGGGCGAAGACGTGGAAGACGATGGGGAACGGGTCCTCGTCCCAGGCGCTGTCCTCGGCGATGCGCGCGGTCTCGGCGTAGGCGGAATAGAGCTGGACGGTTTCGGGGAAGGCGGCGACCGCCTCGTTGTTGGGCCGGAAGACCGGGGCGAGGCCCTGCTGGTCGGCGTCCCAGGCCTCGACCTCGGCGGCCCAGTCCTCGGTCCCCATGAAGGCGGCCCAGGCGAAGGGTTCGATGCTGTCCTCGTTCAGCTCCTCGAGGGCGTCCATCTGCGGCTCCCCGATCTCGTCCACGCCGCGGCCGGACTGGCGGAAGAGCGAGGAGATGCCCGTCGTCTCGTAGTTGAGGCGGCTGCCGAGGCGGGTGTGGTCCTTGCGCTCGGCGGCAATGGCGAGGTCGCGGGCGAAAGCCTCGAAGACCTCTTCGGAGGGGACCTCGCCGCTGTCGTATTCCCAGTCATCAAGGGCCACGACGGTACGCGGCAGGGTCTGGGAGACGATGTCGTTCTCGACCGAGCGGAACAGCATGTCCGCGATGGGGGCGATGAACGTCACCATGATGAAGAGGAGAAGCGGCGCGATCAGCATGAGCGCGCGGAGCTTCTGCCGGCGGAGCGCCTTGCCGAGGGCGGATTTGAGCGGCGTGCCGTCGGCGGCCAGCATCGGGCCGTCCTGCCTCTCGGCATCGCGGATGGCGGTGTCGGGGGTGGGTCCGGTGACCCGGTCGGCGCTCGCGTCGGTCATTGGCTGCCCTCCTTGCGGGCCGCTTCGGCGGTGCGGGCCTCGGCCTCGATCTGATCGTCGGTCATGTCGCGTTCGTGCGTGGCGATCCACCACCAGTTGCCGCCCATGTCCTGCACACCGCCGTCGTAGTCGCCGTAGAACTGGCTGACGGGGGCCATGATTTCGGTCGCGCCGTTTTCAAGCGCGCGGGCGAAGGTGGCGTCCGTGTCGGGGACGTGCAGATAGACGAAGCCGGGACGTTCCATCCCCTCGCTCGCCTCGCCCACCAGGACGGTGCCGCCGTCGGGGAAGTTGAGTTCCGCATTCCAGAGCCGGCCGTCCCGGTGCCAGAGGATCGGGCGGACCAGCGCCGCGTCGAAGGTGGCGAGCGCGAAGTCCACCACCTCTTTCGGCCGGCGGCAGACGAGCAAGGGGCAGACCGGCGCGCGGCCCGGGGCGATATGGGGTGCGATATGGGCCGGGGCGGCGGTCATTCGTGACCTTCGACCACGAGGATCATGCTGTCGGCGCAGCGCCGGCGGATGTCGGCGACCTCCTGGTATTCGGGGTCGTTGTAGGCGTCGAGCGCGGCCTGGTAGCTGGGAAATTCGATGACAACGGTGCGGGCGCCCGCCTCGCCTTCCATCACCTGCTGCTGGCCGCCGCGGACGACGAACTTCGCGCCGAGCTTCTGCAGGATCGGCGTGTCGCGGCGCACGTATTCCGGGTAGCCGTCCGGGTCGGTCACGGTGATCTGGCCGATGATGTAGCCCTTGGGCATGCGGGGCGTCCCTTGCGTCTTGGTGTTGGCGGCAAGGCGGGGCAAACCCCGCCTTGCGGGATGGGGCGGGAGTGATCCCGCCCCATCGGTGTCAGCTTATTGAGCCAGCCAGGCCTGGAACTTGGCGTCCAGGTCGTCCCGGTAGTCCGCCCACCATTCGTAGTTGTAGACGAAGACGTTCTGGGAGTTTTCCGGCGCGGTGGGCATGTGCGGGCCCATCGCGATGCCCAGTTCGGCGTGGTCACCCACGAGCGGCGCGGAGCTCATCCGGGCCGGGCCGTAGGAGATGTAGGCCGCCTGGTCGGCGAGGCGCTGGGTGTCGGTGGCGAAGCGCACGAAGTCCTTCACGCGGGCCAGACGGTCCTCGGGCAGGCCGGCGGGGATGACCCAGCCGTCGAGGTCGAAGACCTGCGCGTCCCAGAGCATCGAGATCGGCTGGTCCTGCTCTTCGATCGCCGAGAACCAGCGGCCGTTGTAGGACGAGCCGATCACGGCCTCGCCGTCGGCGAGAAGCTGCGGCGGCTCGGCCGCGGCGGACCACCAGATCACCTGGTCCTTGATGGTGTCGAGCTTGGCGAAGGCGCGGTCCTGGCCCTCTTCGGTCTCGAGCACGTCGTAGATGTCCTCCTTGGCGACGCCGTCGCAGAGCAGGGCCCACTCCATGTTGTTGATCGGGCGACGCTCCAGCGTGCGCTGGCCGGGGAAGGTCTCGAGGTCGAAGAGGGCGCAGATGTCCTGCGGAACCTCGCCGCCCCATTCCTCCACGTCGTTGCGGTAGGCCGCGGTGGTGGAATAGACGATCTGCGGGATGAAGCAGTCGGAGACCAGCAGGTCGCCGAAATCGTCCGTCGGATCGGAGCCGTCGTCGCCGGGGGCGAGCAGCTCGTCATGGTCGACTTCCATCGCCAGGCCCTCGTCGCAGAGGCGGATGGCGTCGGAGGCCACCACGTCCACGAGGTCCCAGGTGATGTTGTTGGCTTCGGCCATGGCGCGCATCTTGGCGACGGCCTCGTTCGAGGACTCGTCCCAGGTCGCGGTGACCTCCGGGTTCATCTCGAGGTAGGGCTCGACATAGGCGTTCTGCTGGCTGGCCTGGTAGGCGCCGCCCCAGCTGACCAGGGTCATGTCGTTCGCCATCTCGACGTGAGCCTCGGCAAAGGCCCCGCCGGCGGCGAGCGTCAGGGCCGTGCTGGCCATGAGTGTCTTGGTGAGTTTCATGTATAGTACTCCCGTTGTTTTCCCCGGCTTGTCGTTAGGCGTGTGATGGGCCGCGCCCCGGGGATTCGGCGGCCCGCCTGTTCGGGTTGTTCGGTCACGCGTCCAGCGCGCGGCAATCCTCGGGCAGCCAGCCGATCTCGATCTGGCTGCCGGGCTCCAGCCGCACCTGGTCGGGCGCGTTGCGGGTCTTGATGACGAAATCGTCCCGGCCCGCGACGCGCAGCCGGGTGCGGAAAATGTCGCCCATGTAGATGAATTCCAGGACCTCGGCCTTGAGGGTATGGGCGCCCTCCTGCAGGCGGTCCTTGTTGTATTCGACCCGTTCCGGCCGGATCGAGACCTTGGTGCGCTCGCCCACGCCGCCGACGTTCACCGGCTTGGCGTCGATCACCTCGCCGCCGTCCAGTTCGACGATGCAGGTCTCGCCCCTGATCTCCTTCACGGTGCCTTCGAAGGTGTTGTTCTCGCCGATGAACTGGGCGACGAAGCTGTTCTCGGGCGCCTCGTAGAGCACGTCCGGCGCGGCCAGCTGCTGGATCCGCCCGTCGTCGAAGACGGCGACCCGGTCGGACATGGTCAGCGCCTCGGTCTGGTCGTGCGTGACGTAGACCACGGTGATGCCGAGCTCGTGCGCGAGGTTGGTGATCTCGAACTGGAGCGTCTCGCGCAGCTGCTTGTCCAGCGCGCCGAGGGGTTCGTCCATCAGCACCAGCTCGGGCTCGAAGACCAGCGCCCGGGCGAGGGCGATCCGCTGCTGCTGGCCGCCCGAAAGCTGCGCCGGGCGGCGGCCGCCGAAGCTGCCCATCTGGACCATGTCGAGGGCGTTCTTGATCTTCTCTTCCCGCGCCGACTTGCCCATGCCCCGCACTTCCAGCGGAAAGGCCAGGTTCTCGGCCACCGTCATGTGCGGGAACAGGGCGTAGTTCTGGAACACCATGCCGATCCCGCGCTTGTGGGGCGGGATGTTGTTGATCGGCTTGCCGGCCAGCTTGATCTCGCCGTGGGTCGCTGTCTCGAACCCGGCCAGCATCATCAGGCAGGTCGTCTTGCCCGACCCCGAGGGCCCCAGCATGGTCAGGAACTCGCCCTTCGGCATCGCCAGGTTGAGGTCCTTCACGACCAGCGTTTCGCCGTCATAGCTTTTCTGGACGCGTTCGAATGCGACGAACGCGTCGCCGTTTGTGGTCTCGGCCAAATCGGCCCTCCCGTTGCCCGCGCGGCCTGTGTCCGGCCGCTTCGTTGCCTTTAAGAGAACAAAGGGAGTCGTGGTTTGCAACCGGATAGCTGCGACGCTTCCGCGCAAATGCCCGTCATACGGGCGTTTTGCCCAGCATTTCATGGGGTCACGCGCAGGCCGTGGGCACCAGAGCGCAGGAACCGGGCAGCATGATGAGGCGCTAGTCCGCGGAAAAAGCCTCCAGCGCCTCCACCACGCTGGCGGTAATGCCCCGGGCTTCCACCGTCGCCAACGGACAGGGGCCGGAGAGCCGGTCGGGCGCCGACGTCATCGTCCAGGCGTCCGCGCCCCTGGTCTTCGCCAGCTCGTCCCAGGTCACCGGCATGGCCACCGCGGCGCCGGGCCGGGCCCGAAGCGACCAGGGCGCGATGGCCGTGGCGCCCCGCTCGTTGCGCAGCCAGTCGATGAACACGCGGCCCTTGCGCTTGGCCTTGGACATCGTCGCGGTGTAGCGGTCGGGCGTCCGCCGGGCGAGGACATGAGCGAAGGTCTGGGAGAAGAACTTGACCGTATCCCATTCCGCGACACGGCGGAGCGGCACCACGACGTGTACCCCCTTGCCGCCGGTCAGCATCGGTGCGCTGCCCAGGCCGCAGGCCTCGAGGCCGGCGCGCACCTCCTCGGCCGCCTGCCGCACCGCCTCCCAGCCCAGCCCCTCGTCGGGGTCGAGGTCGAAGACCATGCGGTCGGGCTTGTCGATCCTGTCGCGGCGGCTGCCCCAGATGTGGAATTCCAGCGTGCCCATCTGCGCCGCGCCGAGCAGCCCCTCGGCCGTGGTGACGTACATGTAGTCCGCCGTCTCGCCGTCCTTCTCGCGGATCGGCAGGGACTTCACGCCGTCCGGAAAGCCCTTGCCCGCGTGCTTCTGGAAGAAGCTGTCGCCCTTCAGGCCGTCCGGGGCGCGCAGCAGCGACAGGGGCCGGTCGGCGGCGTGGGTCAGCAGGCGCTCGGCCACCGCCTCGTAGTAGCGGGCGACATCGCCCTTGGTGAGTTTTTCGTCCGGGTAGACCAGGCGGCCGGTGCTGGAGATGCGCACCCCGCCGATGTCCTGGTCGCTCTCGTCCTCGCGGTCGGTCGCGGCTTCGCATCTGGCACTCACCTGTGTCGCCTCCTTGTCCTCGCGCAGGCCCTTGTAGGCGCCGTGGCGGATCCGGCCCTCGCCGGTGAACTCGGTGTACTCGACCTCGGCGACGAGCTTCGGGGTGACCCAGTTCGCGCCGTCCGCCTCGGAGGGCAGGTCGCCGTCGAAGGGCGGGGTCTTGCGGGTGAGCGCCTTGAACTCGGTGCTCAGCGCGTCGAAGTCCTCGCCGTCGAAGCCGGTTCCGACCGGTCCGCGATAGACCAGCGCGCCGTCCTCGTAACTGCCGAGAAG
>JAMWZF010000090.1:8804-10025 GCA_024304875.1 Paracoccaceae bacterium | reverse complement strand
CCGCCGGCAACGAGGGCGCGGGGACGGTCGTTGCGGCGGGCGAGGGCGAGGCGGCGCAGGCCCTTGTCGGCCAGCGCGTCTCCTGCGTGCCGGGCAATGCCTACAGCCAGTACTGTCTCGCCGATGCGGCCATGTGCCTGCCCCTCGGCGACCATTCCGCCGAGGAGGGGGCCAGCGCCTTCGTCAACCCGATGACCGCCCTCGGCTTCGTCGAGACGGCCCGGGCCGACGGGCAGGAGGCGATCCTGCACACTGTCGGCGCCTCGAACCTCGGCCAGATGCTGACCCGCATCTGCCAGGAGGACGGCATCGGACTCGTCAACATCGTCCGCAAGGCGGAGCAGGCCGAGCTGCTGAAGAACCTCGGCTCCACCCATGTCGTCAACTCCTCCGATGACGACTTCATGGACCAGCTGCAGTCCGCGATCGACGCCACCGGCGCCTTCTACGGCTTCGACCCGATCGGCGGCGGCAAGTCGGTCGACACCGCCTTCAAGGCGATGGAGCGGGTCGCGGCGTCCCGGATGACGGAATATTCGCGCTACGGATCGAACCAGCCCAAGCGCATGTTCATCTACGGCCGCCTGGACCCGGGCGAGACGATCCTGACCCCCAGCTACGGCTTCGGCTGGACGCTGTCGGGCTGGCTGCTGTTCCCCTTCCTCCAGTCGGCGGGGCGCGAGACGGTGGGCCGGATGCGCCAGCGGGTCCGAGACAACCTGACGACGACCTTTGCCAGCCACTACAAGACGCGGGTCAGCCTCGAGGAGATGCTGACCAGGGAAGCGGTGATGGACTACCGCAAGATGAAGACCGGCGAGAAATACCTCGTCACGCCTTGGGACTAGGGTCGTCGGCGGTCAGACCAGGGGCGGCTCGTCCTCTTCCATCGCCGCGCGCCAGTGCCGGCGGCAGAGACTGACGTAGCTCTCGTTGCCGCCGATCTGGACCTGGTCGCCGCCGGTCACCACCCGCCCCCGCGCATCCTTGCGCACCACCATCGTCGCCTTGCGTCCGCAATGGCAGATCGTGCGCACCTCGCGCATCTCGTCGGCGAGGGCGAGGAGGGCGGCACTGCCGGGGAAAAGCTCGCCCATGAAATCGACGCGCAGGCCGTAGCACATGATCGGCAGGTTCAGGTCGTCCACCGCGCGGGCCAGCTGCCAGACCTGCGACTTGGACAGGAACTGGGCCTCGTCCACGAAGACGCAGGCGCAGCCC
>JAMWZF010000090.1:0-8794 GCA_024304875.1 Paracoccaceae bacterium | reverse complement strand
GCAAGCCGCGCGAAGAGGTCGTCCTCCGGCCCGAAGGTATCCGCCTCGACCCCGATCCCGATCCGGCTGGCGATCCGGCCCTTGCCGGCGCGGTGGTCCAGCCGCGCGGTCAGGAGGTAGGTCTCCATCCCCCGCTCGACGTAGTTGTGGGACGCCTGGAGGAGCACGGTCGACTTGCCGGCGTTCATCGTCGAGTAGTGGAAGTAGAGCTTGGCCATCAGCCGGGTTTGCCCCGGAGGCGAGGGCCATGCAAGAGCGGGGCTTGCATCGGCGGGCGCGGTCTGGTCTGGATCGGCCAAACACTTCGATACTTCACGAAAGGTGGAAATATGGCCGCCCCCGACTTGTCCGACTTGCCCAACATCGACCCCGCCGCCTTTGCGGTGCCGGACCCTGCCGCCTATGCCGCGCCGGACGATCCGGGCCATCCGCCGCGGATCCTTCTGCTCTACGGCTCGCTGCGCGCGCAGAGCTATTCGCGCAAGGTGGCCGAGGAGGGGGCGCGGCTTCTGCGGGCGTTCGGCTGCGAGACGCGTATCTTCGACCCCCACGGGCTGCCCCTGGTGGACGATGGCGCCGACGCCACCCACGACAAGGTCGCCGAGCTGCGCGAGCTGGCGCTCTGGTCCGAGGGCATGGTCTGGTCCTCGCCCGAGCGGCACGGCGCGATGTCGGGCGCGATGAAGACGCAGGTGGACTGGCTGCCCCTGGCGCCGATCGGCGGCATCCGCCCGACCCAGGGCAAGACCCTCGCGGTGTGCCAGGTCTCGGGCGGCTCGCAAAGCTTCAACGCGGTCAACCAGATGCGGATTCTCGGCCGCTGGATGCGGATGGTGACGATCCCGAACCAGTCCTCCGTCCCCAAGGCCTGGACCGAGTTCGAGGGCGACCGGATGAAGCCCTCGTCCTACTACAACCGCATCGTCGACGTGATGGAGGAGCTTACCCGGTTCACCTGGATGATGCGGGGCCGCAAGGAGACCCTTGTCGACCGCTATTCCGAGCGTGTGGAAAGCCTCGAGGAGGTCCATGCCCGGGTCAGCGGACCGGCGACACGGTAGCGGGGACACGCATTTTCGAAAGCGCGTCTGACGCGCCTTCGTAGACGCGTCTTCCCGGGGTGTCGCATTGTCTTTAGTCCATGCGCTCCAGAAGCATTTCGAGCTGATCGAGGAACCTGGTCCACCCCGCCCGCGCCCCGCCGAACTCCCGTCCCTGATGCGCGCCGAAGCCGGTTTGTTCCATCCGCAGGCGTGTGCCCGCTGCGGTCGGCGTCAGGGTCCAGCGGACGACCGACCGCAGCTCCAGCGCGTCCCAGCGGTAGGCGAGGGAGGTCATCGGGTCGATCTCGACCAGCTCGCAGTTCACCGTCAGCCAGTCGTTCGTGAAGGTGAAGCGGCGGCCTTCCTCGGGCGCGAAGTCGGTGGTCATCAGCCATTCGGCCATCAGGGAGGGCGTGGTCAGCGCCCGCCAGACCCGGGCCAGGGGGAAGGGCAGCTCGCGCTCCACGGTGACGGTGCGGCTCATTGATCCATCCGCCTGAGCAGGTCTTCCAGCGCGTCGAACCTGCCGTCCCAGAAGGCCGTCATCTCCTGCGTCCAGTCGACCAGCGCACCAAGGGCGGCAGGGTTGGCGCGATAATGCGTCTCGCGCCCCTGCGCCCGGTCGGTGACGAGGCCGGCGTCCTTCAGCTGGCGCAGGTGCTTGGAGACGGCAGGCTGCGAGACGCCCGCCTGATCGGTCAGGGCGCGGACGGTCTGCTCGCCCTCGCGGCAGAGCCTCTCGAACAGCCCCCGGCGGGTCGGGTCGGACAGGCTGCGGAACAGGGCATCGGGGGAGGGGGGCATCTCATATCCATGCGGTTATGATTTTTCATAACCGCAGGGTGATGGATGCGTCAAGCCCGCTCGACGATCACCGAGCCCACCGAGTAGCCGGCGCCGAAGGAGCAGATGATGCCGAGGGACCCGGGCTCCAGGTCCTCGGAATGGTGCGAGAACGCGATGATCGACCCGGCGGAGGAGGTGTTGGCGTAGTCCTGGAGGATGTTCGGCTGCTCGCCCGGTTCGGGATCGCGGCCCAGCACCTTCTTGCCGATGTAATCATTCATCGTCTTGTTCGCCTGGTGCAGCCAGAGACGGCTGAGGTCGGCAGAGGTCACCCCTTCGGCCGCCATGTGGTCGGCGATGTGGCGGCTGACCAGCGGCAGCACCTCCTTGAAGACCTTGCGGCCCTCCTGGACGAACTGCATGTCGCGGCGGTCCTCCATCTGGTCGTGGGCGCGGCGCAGGAAGCCGTCGTTGTTGCGGATGTTGTTGGAGAATTTCGTGGCCAGCCGGGTCGACCGGATCTTCCAGTGCGGGCGGGTCAGCCCCTCGTCCCTCTCGACCACCACCGCCGTGGCCACGTCGCCGAAGATGAAGTGGCAGTCCCGGTCGCGCCATTCGTGGTGGCCCGAGCAGATCTCGGGGTTGACCACAAGCGCCCGGCGGACGGAGCCTGTGCGCACCATGTCGGCGGCGGTCTGGATGCCGAAGGTGGCGGAGGAACAGGCCACGTTCATGTCGAAGGCGAAGCCGCCCGCGCCGAGGAGGTCCTGGATCTCGACCGCGATGGCCGGGTAGGCGCGCTCGTGGTTGGAGGCGGCGCAGAAGACGGCGTCGATGTCGCCAGGCTCCAGCCCCGCCTGGGCCAGGGCCTTGCCGGCGGCGTCGAGGGCCATCTCGGCCATGAGGCTGGGCTGGTCGTCGGGCCGCGGCGCAAGGCGGGGATACATCCGGTCCGGGTCGAGGACGCCCGACTTGTCCATCACGCGCCGGTTCTCGATCCCGCTGGCGGCGACGATGAACTCGGCGGAGGAATGGGGGACCGGCTCGGCCTCGCCGGCGGCGATGGCCTCGGCGTTTTCGGCGTTCCGGCGGTCGGCATAGGCGTTGTAGGCGGCGACGAGTTCGTCGTTGGTGATGACGTTGTCCGGGGTGAAGACCCCGGTGCCGGTGATCGCCGCGCTGTACATCTGGTCCCTCCCAAGGTGGGCCCCATGTGGCCGAAGGGGCCAGGGGGATGCAAGGAAAATAGGCGTATGGGGCAGGGACGGGCAGGCCCTGCGCCGCCTGACGCAGCGGCAGCCCGCAGGCGCCGTGACCCGATCGGCCCCGGGCGCCCTGCACGAGAGGTAAGGTTTTCCGGGGTTGCGAGGCGGGCGGCTCTGCCACAGGCTTCGCGCCGTGCGTCAGCGCCGATTATTTCCAGAAAGGTCGTTTGCCATGTCCCGCCCCTCCGCCGCCCTCACCCTGATCGCCGTCGCCGCCCTCGGCCAGGCGGCCCTCGCCCAGACCGCCGACGAGGTGAGGACCGACGTCCTCTCGGCCCTCGCCACGCCCCTGCCGATCACGATCATCGGCCCGCTGATGACCCGCGACGTGGTGGTGACCGAGGACGGCGACGGATTCCTGGCCACGCTTCAGGACACCTCGGTCATGGGGCTCTTTCCGCTGGGCGAGGTCTCGATGCGGATGGAGCCTCTGGACGGCGACACCTACCGGGTGACCGACCTGACCTTCCCGGCGGAGATCGACATTCCCGGCATGGCCCGGCTGTCGTTCACGGACATGGCCTTCGACGGCACCTGGAATGCGGCCACCCGGTCCTATTCCGACCTGACCTGGGCCACCGACGGCCTGACCCTCGCACCGCCCGAGGACGTGCCGGGCAGCATCTCCATCGGCCGGCTGGCCTTCGACGTGGTCAAGGAGCCGGACGAGGAGGACACCGAAAGCCGGTTCGCGATCACTTTGTCCGACCTCGCCGTCCTCGGGATGGGGCCGCAGGACGTGCAGGCGGGTGAGGTCGCGATCCTCCTGGCCGCCAACGGCGAGCAGCCGGTGGACCTCTACTCGGTCATCCGCGAGACGCTTTTGCGCAGCACCATGGGCGGCGGCGACCTCGGCGCGCTGGGTCAGAGCCTGCTCGGCAACACCTATTCCACCGTGACCCTCGACCTCGCGGGCCGCGACCTCGACATCCGGGACGTGACGGCCCCGGACGAGGTCTACCTCACCGCCGCGGGGATGAGCGCCCGGGTCGACATGGCCGAGGTGGCTCCGACCGACTGGGGCGCGGCCGCGATCACACTGACCCTGGAGGGGGTGCAGCAGCGGGACTACATGCCCGAGGATTCCGTCCTGTCCCTCGCCGAGGCGAGCGTCACCCTGCGCGGGACCGAGTTGCCGGTGGCCGACATGATGACCGCCGCCATGCTTCTGGCCGATCCGCCCTTCGGCCAGGCCGTTCCCGCCTCGGTCCTCGTCGACGGGCTGATGGAGTTCGGCAGCCTCGAGATGGCGACCTCGGGGTCGGGCCTCTCCCTCCTCGGCTACGACAGGGAGTACACCGACACCGGCTACGACCTCGTCCCGCTCTTCGACCTCGGCTACGACAGCTGGTCGCTCGTGACCGGGGTGTCGGGCCTGAATGTCGATGCCGGGACGCTCACCTTCGCGGGCTCCGGCAGCGGCGGCACCTTCGCGTCGCTGGAGGCCATGGAGGCCGACATGCGCCCGCATATCGAGGCCTGGTTCCCGGTCTCCTTCGCGGTGCGCTCCACCGCGACCTCGCTGAACGAGGGGCTGCTGAAACGGCTGCTTCAGGACGTGATGATCGCCAAGCTGGACGAGCCGGTGGAGCTGTTCCTGCCGCTGGCGATCTACGGCGCCTCGACGGTGATCGACATGACCCTGGGCGAGGACCACTACGAGACCGCCCTGTTCCGCGTGACGCAAAGCGGAAACCTGCGGTTCTACCCCTCCGAGATCTTCAGCCTCATGCCCTACGAGGGCGCGGTGGACGTGACGATGACCGGGATGGACGCCCTCTCGGCCTACGTGGCGAGCACCGCCCCCGAAATGGGCCGCGAGCCCGCCAGCGCGCTGCAATCGGTGCTGACCGTGCTGTCCAACCTCGCCGAGGAGGAGGCCGGCACCCTGACCTGGGCCATCAGCCGCCCGGACGTGTATCGCCGCGAAATCACGGTGAACGACGTCACCCTCCGCTACCCGGACGTGATGCAGTTCATGCCCCTGATGATGTACGGGGTGATGGGGCGGTTCTAGGCCGACCTGTGGGCCGAGCGGCGGCAGGCCGCCGCTCGGACGCTCAACCCTGCAGCGACCTGACCCCCACGTCCCCCTCTACCATCTCCCGCATCGCCAGCGCGGCGGCGTGCGACCCGGCGAGGGTGGTGTAGTAGGGGATGCGGTCGGCCAGCGCGATGGCGCGGATGGAGCGGCTGTCCTCGACCGAGGCGGAGCCTTCGGTGGAGTTGAAGACCAGCGCGATCTCTCCGTCCGTCATCAGGTCGGTGATCTTGCGCAGCCCGCCGGTCGCACCTTCGTAGACCTTGTTCACCACCTCGCTCTCGATCCCCTGCTCGGCCAGCCACTTGGCCGTGCCGCGGGTGGCGACGATGGTGAGGCCGAGGTCCGTGACGATGCGGGCGGCTTCGGCCAGCATGGGCACCTTGTCCTCGTTCTTGATCGAGAAGAACACCTTGCCCTCCCGCGGCAGGTGCGTGCCCGCGCCCATCTGCGCCTTGAGGAAGGCCCGGGCGAAGTTGCGGGCCCAGCCCATGACCTCGCCGGTGGAGCGCATCTCGGGGCCGAGAATCGTGTCGACGCCCGGGAAGCGGTTGAAGGGCATCACCGCCTCCTTGACGCTGAACCACGGCGTCCGCGGGTTGGCGAGGGTGAAGGCGTCGCCCAGCGGCAGGACGGTCATCGGGTCCTCGGCCTCGGGGTAGGGGGCGCGGTGCGGGAAGGTGGAGAGCGGTTCGCCGGCCATGAGGCGGGCGGCGATGGCGGCGATGGCCGAATCGGTGGCCTTGGCGACGAAGGGCACCGTGCGCGAGGCCCGCGGGTTCACCTCGATCAGGTAGACCTCGTCCTCGCCCGCCTCGTTCGCCTTGACCGCGAACTGGACGTTCATCAGGCCGACGACCTTCAGCGCCTTGGCGAGGGCCACGGCCTGACGCTCCATCTCTTCCACCACCTCGGGCGAGAGGGAGTGCGGCGGCAGGCAGCAGGCGCTGTCGCCGGAATGCACCCCGGCTTCCTCGATGTGCTGCATGATGCCGGCGATGTGGACGTTCTCCCCGTCGCACAGGCAGTCGAGGTCGACCTCGGTCGCGCCGGAGAGGTAGCTGTCCAGCAGCACCGGGCTGTCCCCCGAGACCACGACCGCGTCGCGGATGTAGCGTTTCAGCCCCGCCATGTCGCGGACGATCTCCATCGCGCGGCCGCCGAGGACGTAGGAGGGGCGGATCACAAGGGGGAAGCCGATTTCTTCCGCGATCTCCAGCGCCTCGGCGTCGGAATGGGCGATGCCGTTGCGGGGCTGTTTCAGGCCCAGCTGGTTGACCAGCTGCATGAAACGGTCGCGGTCTTCGGCGAGGTCGATGCTGTCGGGCGAGGTGCCGAGGATCGGGATGCCGGCCTCTTCCAGATCGTTGGCCAGCTTAAGTGGCGTCTGCCCGCCGAACTGGACGATCACGCCGTGCAGGGTGCCGTTGTCCTGCTCGACCCGCAGGATCTCCATCACATGCTCGAAGGTCAGCGGCTCGAAGTAGAGCCGGTCCGAGGTGTCGTAGTCGGTCGACACGGTCTCGGGGTTGCAGTTGATCATGATCGTCTCGTAGCCCTGATCCGACAGCGCGTAGCAGGCGTGGCAGCAGCAGTAGTCGAACTCGATCCCCTGGCCGATCCGGTTGGGGCCGCCGCCGAGGATGACGACCTTCTTCGCGTTCGTCGGCCGCGCCTCGCATTCGGGGACGCCCATGATCGGGGTCTCGTAGGTCGAATACATGTAGGGCGTCTGCGCCTCGAACTCGGCGGCGCAGGTGTCGATCCGCTTGAACTGGGCGACGACGCCCTGGTCCTGGCGCAGGGTGCGGACCTCGGCCTCGGTCTTGCCGGTCAGGCTGGCGAGGCGGGCGTCGGTGAAGCCCATCATCTTGAGCTGGCGCAGCCCGGCCTCGTCCCGCGGCAGGCCCCTGGATTCCACTTCCTGCTCGGTCTCCACGATCTCGCGGATGCGGGCGAGGAACCAGGGGTCGAACTTGGTGATCGCCTGGATCTCGTCGTCGCCGAAGCCCTCGCGCATGGCCTGGGCGATGATGCGGATCCGGTCGGGGGTCTGTTCCGACAGCGCCCGCGTGATCGCGGCCTGGCCCGAGGCGGGATCGCCCGCGCCGGGGATCTCGATCTCGTCGAAGCCGGTGAGGCCGGTCTCCATCGAGGCGAGGGCCTTCTGCATGGATTCGTGGAAGGTCCGGCCCACGGCCATCGCCTCTCCGACCGATTTCATCGCGGTGGTGAGGTGGGGCTTGGCGCCGGGGAACTTCTCGAAGGCGAAGCGGGGGATCTTGGTGACGACGTAGTCGATGGTCGGCTCGAAGGAGGCGGGGGTCACCTTGGTGATGTCGTTGTCGAGCTCGTCGAGGGTGTAGCCGACCGCCAGCTTGGCCGCGATCTTGGCGATGGGAAAGCCGGTGGCCTTGGAGGCCAGCGCCGAGGAGCGCGACACCCGCGGGTTCATCTCGATCACGACCATGCGGCCGTCCTCGGGGTTGATCGCCCACTGGACGTTGGACCCGCCGGTCTCGACCCCGATCTCGCGCAGGACGGCGATGGAGCCGTTGCGCATCGCCTGGTATTCCTTGTCCGTGAGGGTCAGGGCCGGGGCGACGGTGATCGAGTCGCCGGTGTGCACGCCCATCGGGTCCACGTTCTCGATCGAGCAGACGATGATCGCGTTGTCCGCCTTGTCGCGGACGACCTCCATCTCGAATTCCTTCCAGCCGAGCAGGCTCTCGTCGACAAGGATCTGGTTGACGGGCGAGGCGTCCATGCCGGTGCGGCAGTAGTGGATGTATTCGTCGCGGTTGTTGGCCACGCCGCCGCCGGTGCCGCCGAGGGTATAGGCGGGGCGGATAATCGCGGGCAGGCCGATGTCTTCCAGCGCCTCGAGCGCGATGCGCACGCCCTCGTCGAGGTCCGGCTTGCCATCCTTGCGCTTGGGCGCGGTCACGATGGTGGCGCGGGGGTTCTCGATGCCGAGGCGGTCCATCGCCTCGCGAAAGAGCTTGCGGTCCTCGGCCATCTCGATGGCTTCGCGCTTGGCGCCGATCATCTCGACCCCGAACTTCTCGAGCACGCCCATTTCCTCGAGCTTGAGCGAGGTGTTGAGGCCGGTCTGCCCGCCCATGGTGGGCAGGAGGGCGTCGGGGCGTTCCTTCTCGATGATGCGGGCGACGATGTCGGGGGTGATCGGCTCGATGTAGGTGGCGTCGGCCAGGCCCGGATCGGTCATGATGGTGGCGGGGTTGGAGTTGACCAGGATCACCCGGTAGCCCTCTTCCCGCAGCGCCTTGCAAGCCTGGGCGCCGGAGTAGTCGAACTCGCAGGCCTGCCCGATCACGATGGGCCCCGCGCCAATGATCATGATCGACTTGATGTCGGTGCGCTTTGGCATGCGTGGCCCCCGTTAAATTGCAAATTGCCGTGCCTTATAGGCAAGGGGGCAACAGCCTCAAGGGGGCATGGCGACAAAAGAGGACGGGTCGGGCCTTCTGTCGCCGGCAGCCGGCGCGATCAGCCGAAGAGGCGGGCGAAGAATCCCCGTTTCGGGCGGTCTAGGCAGATCGGACGTTCCAGCACCGCGCGGGGCGGCGCCGGCGGGTAGGCCGGCTGGGCCGCACGGGGGGCGGCGGGTGTCTCGGCCCGAGGCGCCTCGGCCATCG
>JAMWZF010000009.1 GCA_024304875.1 Paracoccaceae bacterium | reverse complement strand
ACCGTCATATGCGGGTAGAGCGCGTAGGACTGGAACACCATGGCGATGCCGCGCTTGGACGAGGGCACGTCGTTGACGATCTCGTCGTCGACGGCGATCTGCCCGGCGCTGACCTCGTCCAGGCCGCAGATCATCCGCAGCAGGGTGGACTTGCCGCAGCCCGAGGGCCCGACGAAGACCACGAATTCGCCGTGGCCGATCGTCAGATCGATGTCGGTGAGAACTTCGACGCTGCCGTAGCGTTTGCAAAGTCCGGTGATGTCGAGGGTCGCCATCGGCCTCTCCCTATCCTGCGAATATTCTGTTTTCCTGACCGGTCACGCCGGCATCGAGAGCGAAGACGCTGCCCGACAGTGGGGCCTCGGCGAGGTGCCGGGCCGACAGCCGGATCCGGGCCGACGTCACGAAGAGCCGGTCCATGTTCGGGCCACCGAAGGTGCAGCTGGTGGGGCGCGGCACGGGCAGGCTTATGGTGCGCTCCACCCGGCCGTCGGGCGCATACCTGCGCACTGCCCAGCCATCCCAGATCGCGACCCAGACATGTCCCTCGGAATCGACCGTCAGGCCATCCGGCACGCCGTCGCCAGGCCCGAATTCGGCAAAGACCCTGCGATTGGCGATCGTGCCCGCCTCGGCGTCGAAGTCGTAGGCCCAGATCGTCTTGGGCCCGTCGGTGAAGTAGAAGGTTCGGTCGTCCGGGCTCCAGCCGAGGCCGTTGGAAATGTGCAGGTCGTCCTCCATCAGCGCGAAGGAACCGTCCGGGTCCACGCGCCAGAGACGCCCCCTTCCCGGCTCCGTGTTGATCGCGAGGGAGCCGACCCAGAGCCGTCCGCGGCTATCACATTTGCCGTCGTTGAACCGGTTACCAGGACGATCGTCCTCCGGCTCTGCCAGAACCGCGATTTCGCCGGCCTCGGAGATCGTCTTGATCCCAGTCTCGGTTGCGCAGACAAAACCTCCGGACGCCTTGGGAATGGCGACGCCGATCAGTTCGGGCATCGGCCGGGTGCTGCGCTCGCCGGTCTGCGGATCGCCCGACAGGAGCGCTGGAGCGAGGATGTCGACCCAGTGCAGGCGCTGGTTCCGTGCATCCCAGAATGGACCTTCGCCAAGGAAATCCTCACCCGGGATCGCACAGTCCACGTTGTCCTGACCGATGTCGAGCGGGCGAGGGTTCACGGCAATAGACATAGCAAGCTCTCCGATGTTGCCGGCTATCCGGCGTGCGGCCTCGATGACCTCGCGCCCGTGGGAGTGCAGGACCTCGACCGGCAGGCGGTAGGAGGGGCCGACAATCCCGATGGCGGCAAGCGGCCGCGCCCGGTGGTCGAGGATTGCTGCCGCGACGGCGCTGACGTCGTCGTGCTGCTCTCCGACAGAGATCGCGTAGCCCCGCGCCTTGACGATGTTGAGCTGCTGGTCGAGGTCGCCCGGCTCGATGATCGTCTTGTCGGTGAAGCTCTCGAGGTCGACGTCCTTGAGCAACCGCTGACGATCCATCTCGGGCAAATGGGCGGCCATCGCCTTGCCCAGGGCCGTGGCGTGAATGGCAGAGCGGGCGCCAGTGCCGTTGGACAGGCGCACCTGCCGTGGCGTGTCGCGCTGATCGATATAGAGGACCTTGTCACCGTCGAAGATGCCGAGGCGCACGGCCTCGCCGGTCAGCTCGGCCAGGCGCTGAAGCTCGGGCTCGGCGGCGCCGCGCAGATCAAACTGGTCCCAGACACGGTGGGCCAGCTGAAAAGGCTTGGAGCCCAGACTGTAGGCCTGGCTCCGCTCGTCTAGGGTTAGGTACCGCTCTTCGATGAGGGTCTGCAGGATGCGGTGAAGGGTGCCCTTGGGCAGGCTGGAGGCCTCGAGCAGGGTGGTGAACCGGACCGGCCCGTCGCGAGAGGCGACGAGGTCCAGAATACGAAGCCCGCGCTGCAGGGCCTGCATGCCGGGCTGGCCTGTCTGGTCTTCCGCTGCATCCTGGGCCGCAATAACTGCCTTCTGCGCCACCGGACCCCTCCACTGCTTGCCTGATCGCTCCGAACATGTAGTTTGGAACTCAGTTCCAAGTCAATGGAGAAGATATGAAGATCGCAAAGGTGGACCATTGGATGGTCCGGGTTCCGTTTCGGGAAGTCATAGCTTGGGGGTCCGGCACCCGCATTGGCACGACCCGCCTGATCTGTCGGATCGAAACAGACCAGGGCGCCACCGGCTGGGGCGAAACCCTCTGCCTGATTGACGCGGTGCCGGCCGTTTTTGCCAATGCCGTCGCACCTCTGGCCCTCGGCCGGAGCGTCGCCGAGGCAGAGGCCTTCGGGCGCCATGTTCTTGGCGCGGGCTACTACCACCACAAACGCGCCGCGGTGATGGCGACGGCGGCCCTCGAGATGGCGATGTGGGACGCGCTTGGCCATATTGCCGACCTGCCCTGCCATGCTCTATGGGGCGGACGGATACGTCAGGAAGTTCCGGCGGCGGCATATACCTTCACCCGGGATCCCGAGCAATTGACCGACCGGTTGAGGAGCTTCCAGGACCGCGGCTTCGACACCTTCAAGGTCAAGATCGGCTTCGACGAGGGCAGCGACATCGCCCTCGCCCAGGCGGCGCGGGCCACGATCGGACCGGAGGCCGCGCTCCGCCTCGACGTCAACGGCGCCTGGACCCCCGGCACAGCCCGGCGCCAGCTGCGCAAGCTCGCCGAGATTGACCCGGCCTATGTCGAGCAGCCCCTGGAGCTGGACGACATCGCCGGTCACGCCGCCCTGCGTCGCTGCCAGACCGTCCCCCTCGCCCTCGACGAAAGCGCATATACGCTCCAGGACGTGAGCAACATCGTGCACGCCGACGCCGCCGATGTGATCCTGCTAGACCCGCACCAGGCGGGCGGCCTCTGGCCGACGATCAAGGCCGCAGGGATCGCCGAAGCCCGGGGCATTCCCGTCTCATTGCACTCCGGCGCCGAACTTGCCATCAGCCAAGCCGCCTATGTCCAGCTCGGGCTGTCCGTGCCGAACCTGACGCTCGCCATCGATACAGAACGGGACTACCTCGGCGCCGACATTGCGCCCGACGCGCCAGAGCTGAAGAATGGCAAGTTCACCGTCATCGATCGCCCGGGGCTTGGGGTCACGCCGGACATCGAAGCAGTCCGGGAGTACGAGGTGGACCGTATCGAAGGGGCTTATCTCGATGCCTCCCGGCCCGGCTGGTTTCCCATGAAACCCAGCTACTAAGCGCTCTTCGAGCGGTGCAGCTCCTTCTCGGTCACACCAAAAGGGACAGCGCGGTGCGCTACCGTGGCCTCGACTTGGAAGATGCGCTCGGCCCAATCGTCGAGAGAATACATGAATGGACAAGACGCGGCGGAGGCTGCAATCGGAAAGACCGGCCAGACCGGCGCCCGCAAGTCCACACGGGCGCGCGAGCGGATATCAGACCATCCGCGACCGTCCCGAAATTTGCCGTCGCAATGGCGGTGCCATCCACGTCATGGGACCAGTCCACGCGGGCCGGCGGGTCGATCTCGAGCTGGAAGGCCGCGAGGCTCAGGTCCCGGGTTTCCCTTGGCCGCAGCATCAACCGGTGCGGACCCGGCGATACGGGCGGTCGATAGCGATATCGGGTCGAGTGCGTGATCGAGACGGCGCGCAAACGCTGGGCCTAGACCGACCGACCGCCTTGGCGTCGGCCATTGCTGGTGCCTTCGAAGATCGACGATCGCCAGACGGAGGATCCCTTGCACTAGGTGCAGACGCGCTGGCCGAAGCCTTCGCTCCAGAAAACCGTCTGGCACCTCAGACACGCGCGTTGGGCGGCGATGTCTTTCGTGGCCCGAATTGGCCAGGCTCCCGTCTCAACCGGACCTACGTCCACGATTTTTCCTTTCGGCTCTGTCGCAACCCCGTTTGTGCCGTTCACGGGTCGGGAAAATCCAGTTCGGTCAGCCGCCACAATTCGGTGGCCGGCACCTGTCAACTTAGGCCGGTCCGGGTTGCTCCGTCGGAGTATCGCCAACGGGCCGGTCATTCTCCGATGCCTGGACGATCGCCGGAAGAACGGGTCGTGACCGCATCGGCGTCCTGCAGGTCGCATTTGGCGACGCGCGTTTCCTGCATGATCAGGTGGGTGATCGGATCGGATAGTATCGGGTTCTGTGAATGGAAATCCTTGTTATGTGTCATTAGGCATCTCCTGTATGTGCTGCGGTGTGAAACGTGCGGACTTCATGGTTTACGCCGGAACGCTGGCGAAACCGGATCATCGCCGCCTTGCGGTAAGGCCTCGGATGCAGTCCCACCCCCTTCCCGGAGTCGTCGTCGGTCAGGAACGCGTGCTCGGGCACCACGATCTTGACGCAGGTGTCCCGCTCCTGCCGGTATCCGCGCGCGCATTCCCAGTCGACGCCGGAGGAACGCAGGTAGGCATTCTCGGGCACCGGGATCGGCTCGCAGGTCATACCCGACGTTTCGGTGAATCCACGCTTGCAGGCCCATCCGGAGCCGTAGGCGCGGCCAGTCGCATAGGCGTTCTGCGGCAGGTCGATTACGGAGCAGGTGTTGCCGTCGACCCGGTATCCGATCGTGCAATCCCAGCCACCGCCGGAGTCCCGGCCCACAGCGTTGTCGGGGATCGCGCCGGTGCCGTCCTGCGCCGCCAGCGGGGCGGCGAGGAAGGCGATCAGGCCGGCGACAGCGAACATCAGGGTCAGGGCGCGGTGCCGCGAGACCATAGCCGCAGCTGTCGTGACGGGGCGCGTCATCCTTCGTCCACCATGGGTTCGGGCGTCTCAGACACGACCGGCAAGACATCCACGTCGAGCGAGGCGAGGCAGGCCTGGGCGATGTCACGGTCCGGGTCTTCGGTGCCCGGCGGGGTGGCCCAGCCTGCATCCATCAAGGCATCGCGCCGTTGGTAGGTCGAGGCGTCGCGGATGCTCTCGATCTTGGCCGCCCGGTCCGGATCGGTACGGGCGATGTCGAGGCAGACCGGAACCATCGCCGTTACCACGGCGTCATGGGACATCGACATTGCCCGCTCCTGCGCCGTGCTTCCGGTCACCCAGCCGCCCCAGGTGAAGCCGACGATGCCGACAACGGCGGCACCGACCAGGGCACCGTAGATGCCCGGCTTGAGCCATTCGGGAGTAGTCATGAGGTATCCTCCTGCGGAGGAAGCGCCGCATCGCTGTGAAGGTCGCCGGGGCGCAGTCTGCTGCCGGCGCAGCGCGTTAGGTGGCGGCCAGCGGTCTGTACCGCCGCCGCGCGCCCTTCGGGGCCTGATCCTCGGAAGTGTCTTGCGGGCAGTGTTGCCCAGCAGCACCGTCGCCTGGCCGGTTCATGGCGAGTGACGCATGTCACGACCGTGGCGGGGAAGGTGGTCGCCTGCTCCCTGGGCAGGGCGAGACCGTATAACCGAGATGGGGCGTGCGCACGGACGATCCGGACCGGCGGCATTTTCATCGTCGCCCCCGTATCAGTCCTTGCGTTCTGCCTCCGGAGGTCCCACTTGAGAAGGGTCAACGTTTTTCTCTGCGAACCTCTGCTTCCGTTCAACCGGCTTCAGTCGATCACTCAGTCTGACTTTGCCGGGCTGTCGCATACTGCGGGCAGCACCCAGAACAGGAGACCACGGATATGGCCAATGGCACCGTGAAATGGTTCAATTCTTCCAAAGGCTTCGGCTTCATCGAGCCGCAATCGGGCGGCAAGGACGTCTTCGTCCATGTCTCGTCCGTCGAGCGGGCGGGCCTCACCGGCCTCGCCGATGCGCAAGCCGTGACCTACGACGTCGAATCCGGCCGCGACGGCCGCGAGAGCGCGATCAATCTCGCTCTCGCCTGATCTGTCTCGGCCCGATCGGGCGCTCCCCACGGAGCGCCCGGTCTGCATGAGCAGCCCCCCGATAAACACCGATACGGCGGAGGATGCACGGCACTGGTCGCGCGTCCTTGTCCAGTATCGCACGCCGCGCACCTCGCGCAGCGTGATCGAGGTGATCATCACCCTGGTCCCCTTCCTCGCGATCTGGGCGGCGGCCTGGTGGGCGCTTTCGGTCAGCATCTGGCTGGCCCTGGCCCTGGCCCTGGTGAATGCGGCCTTCCTGGTACGCCTCTTCATCATCCAGCACGACTGCGGTCACGGCGCCCTCTTCCGCAGCAAGCGCGTCAGCGACTGGCTCGGACGCGCGCTCGGCGTTCTCACGGTCACCCCCTACGATTGCTGGCGCCAGACCCACGCGATCCACCACGCCTCCACCGGCAACCTCGACCGGCGCGGGATCGGCGACATGCCGACGATGACCGTGGCCGAGTACCGTGCCAGTGGCCGCATGGGCAGAGGAGGCTACCGCCTCCTGCGCCATCCGCTGTTCCTCTTCGGTGTGGTGCCCTTCTTCAGCTTCTTCATCCAGAACCGGTTGCCGGTCGGGCTGATGCGGGCCGGTGCGAAATACTGGCTCAGTGCGATGGCGACCAATGCCGCCATCGCGGCGCTCGTCGCCCTGCTGATCTGGGCTGGCGGCTGGCAGGTGGTGGCCTTCATCTACGTGCCCACGACCCTCATGGCCGCGGTGATCGGCATGTGGCTGTTCTACGTCCAGCATCAGTTCGAAGACACGAGCTGGGACGGCGACGGTGACTGGGACATCCGCGATGCGGCCTTCGAGGGCTCCTCGCACTACGATCTCCCCCCGGTTCTCGGCTGGTTCACCGGGCATGTCGGGATCCATCACGTCCACCATCTGGCCAGCCGGATCCCGTTCTACCGGCTGCCCGAAGTCCTGCGCGACCACGACGCGCTGGCCCATTCCTCGCGCCTGACCATCCGCGAGAGCCTGCGCTGTGCCCGGCTCGCGCTGTGGGACCCGGCCGGCCGGCGGCTGGTGACCTTCGCGGAAGCCCGGCGGTTGCCGGCATGACCAGCGACGGCGCCACAGGCCATTCATCCATTTGGAGACTGCCAACATGACACCCATCGATACCGGAGCCCGGACCGCCTCGGGGCGCCCTCTCTTCAAGACCCAGACCCCGAAGAAGAAAGGCAGCAAGGACAAGGCGCCAGCCGCCGCCGTGGCCATCCAGCTGGGCGAGCACGGCAGGTACCAGATCAAGTCCGGCCTCCTGTCCGGCGAATTCGTCGCCCGCGCCTTCCCGAAACCGCCGTCCAATGCCCGCGGCATGATCGCCGAGGCGAAGGGCGCGACCGAGGAAGCGGCCATCGCCACCCTGCACGAGGTGATCGACGCGCGCGAAGTCCGCCGAGCCGGGGAACGCCGGTTCAGCGAGGGCGCGGGGACCTCGGTGCCCAGCACCGCGGAGTACATCGAGGCCCTGGGCCAGGTGACCCTGTCCGGCCCGCAGCACGCCATGCTGACGGCGATCGCCCTTGCCGGGGACGAGGGTCTGACGGAAGAGCGGGTCGCCCGCGCCGGCGGCTACAAGTCCTACGCGACGGCCGACCGGGCGCTGGCCTCGGCCGGTCTGCTCATGGCGAGTTACCTGTCGCTCGAGGTCGCCCCCGACAGCGGGTCGGCCAGGACCGACGGAACCACGCTGCTCGGGGTCCGGGGCGAAGCGCAGGGTGAGGAGGACCCGGGAAACTGGATCCTGCATGCCGAGCTGCGCGACGCCCTTCGGGTCATGTAGCGATGGGTCCAGAGCGAGAACCGGCAGCGCGGAGTCGCGCCGAGTTCATCAGCGCGTTTGCGCCGCCTCGTACAGCAGTTCGGCCAGGCCCGTGGGAACATCGGCTGCAAGACCGTCCGCTCCGATAAGCTCAAGTATCGCGGCCGCGGCGGTCACGAACTTTCCGCTGACCAGGATATAGGTGGCCGGCTTCGTCGCCCGGATCGCCAGGATGAGCCGGATCAGCGGATCGAGGGACCGGGCCCCGTGCGCGGTGAGGCCGACGACCTTGGCCTCGCTCCTCGCGACGTCATCGACGATCTCGTCGTGACTGGCGCCGGTGACCGATTCGATCTCCCACCCCTGCCGCCCGAGCAGGTCGGCCGCCATCGTGATCCCGATGGTGTGCTGCTCGTCCAGGACAGCGGCGAAGAGGGCCAGTCGTTCATGGGCCGGATGTCTGCCGGCGTATCATGGGTCTGACACGAACTGCTGAATCTCGGGCATTTGCCAGCGCGCCGACTGTCCCACCTTGACGGATCGTGGAAAGGTGCCCGCCTTGATGTCGCGGTAGATGCTCGCTCTCGAGCGACCGACGATATAGGTCACGTCTGCGATGGGTATCAGGCGGTCGTGGTTTTCGTCGGTAGTGATGATGCAGCCCTTTCGCTTGTGCGAAGGGGACATCGTGTTCTTTCGAAGCGTGCGGAAAACTTTTGTGGCAGGCGCGGTCGATCTCGCTTCTGCCGTCACTCGGGTCGACAAGCCAACCCGTATCCGGGATCGCTCCGCAGCTGCCCCGTCAGGCAGCGCGCCCGATCTGCCACCCCAGCATGATTTCCGGTCTGGCACCCATGACCCTCAATAGGAGGAAGTCGTCGAGATCATTGAGGTATTTTGGTAGCGGAGGAGGGACTTGAACCCCCGACACGCGGATTATGATTCCGCTGCTCTAACCAACTGAGCTACTCCGCCAAACCGGAGGCTCACTTACGAAAGGGTCGGGAAGCCGTCAAGCATTGTCTTTCCCCCGCCGGCGCTTTGCGGCACACCTGCCCCGAAGCGAGGGAGGCACCGATGGGACTGATCGAGGACATGGCGGCGCGGCTGGGGCCGGGGGGCGTTCTGACCGGGGCCGAGACGGCGCCCTGGCAGGCGGACTGGACCGGCAAGTTCGACGCCGCGCCCGAGGCCGTCCTGCGCCCGCGCACCACCGAGGAGGTCAGCGCGATCCTGAAGGCCGCCTATGCCGCCGGTACGCCCGTCGTGCCCGTCTCGGGCAACACCGGCCTCAACGGCGGCGCGGTGGCCCGCAAGGGCGAGATCCAGCTCTCCCTCGACCGGATGGACCGCATCCGAGAGATCCGCACCGACGCCCGCATCGCCGTGGTCGAGGCCGGGGTGATCCAGGAGAGCCTTCACAAGGCCGCCGAGGCGGAGGGCCTGCTGTTCCCGATGACCTTCGGCGCCAAGGGTTCGGCCAGGATCGGCGGCATGCTGTCGACCAACTGCGGCGGATCGAACGTCCTGCGCTACGGCAACATGCGCCAGCTCTGCCTCGGGATCGAGGCGGTGTTGGCCGACGGCCGGGTCGTCAACCTGATGAGCGAGCTGCACAAGGACAACTCGGGCTACGACCTGCGCAACCTGCTGATCGGGGCCGAGGGGACGCTGGGGATCATCACCGCCGCCGTCCTGCGCCTCGCCCCCCTGCCCCGGGCCTATGCCACCGGCATGGTCGCCGCCCGCGATCTGCCCGCGGCGCTGGTCCTGCTGCGCCGGCTTCAGGACGAAACCGGGGGCGCGGTCGAGGCCTTCGAATACATGCCGCGCAGCTACGTGGAGATGCACCTCGCCCATGCCCCCGGCGCGCGGGAGCCCTTCGACGCGCCGCACGAGGTCAACATCATGGTCGAGGTCGCCGCCACCAGCGCCGCCGCGGCCGAGCCGGGGCCGGACGGCACCCTGCCCGTGGTCGCCCGGCTGGAGGAGCTGCTGGCCGAGGCGATGGAGGAGGGCCTCGTCCTCGACGCCACGCTTGCGAGGTCCGAGGCCCAGCGCCGCGAGACCTGGGCCCGCCGCGAGGCAGCGGGCGAGACCATGTTCCATCGCAAGCCCCTCCTCGACACCGACATCGCCCTGCCGCTCGACCGGGTGCCCGAATTTTTCGACCTCGTCCGCCCCCGGCAGACCGAGATCGACCCCGGCTGCGAGGACAGCTGCGTCGCCCACCTCGGCGACGGCAACATCCATCACACGCTCTACCCCACCTCGGACGACCCGGCCCTGCTCGACCGGCTGCGCGAGGCGGTGGAGGAGGTGACGGTGTCCCTCGGCGGCTCCTTCTCGGCCGAGCACGGCATCGGGCAGAGCAAGATGCCGAGCATGGTGCGCCGCAAGGATCCCGTGGCGCTGGCGATGATGCGGGCCATCAAGCAGGCGCTCGACCCCAAGGGCATCCTCAACCCGGGCAAGGTGATCCCGCCGGAATGACCCTGGCATGATCGCCCTCTTCGGTGAGCTCTGGTCCAACCGGCACCTCCGGCTGGCCTGCCTCAACCTCGTCCTGATCGGGACCATCTTTTCCTCGATCGGCCCGTTCCAGTCGCTGATCGCGATCGAGGTGCTGGGGGTGCCGGATGCGCTCTATGCCGGGGTGCTGGTGGTGGAGGCGCTGGTCGGCGTGGCCTCGGCCGTCCTCATCGGCATCGTGACGGACAGCAGTATCGACCGGCGGACCGTGGCCATCGCGGGGCTGGTGCCGGGCCTCGCCGGCATGGCGCTGATGTGGCTGGCGCCCTCGATCCCGGCCTTCGTGCTGGCGCACGCCGTCCTGCTGCCGCTGGGCGCCACGGTCTTCGGCCAGACCTTCGCCCTGACCCGCCTCGCCACCGAGGGGATGGAGCCCGACCGGCGGGACGCTGTCCTCTCGGCCGTGCGCGCCTTCCTCGCCCTGCCCTTCGTCGTCGTCCTGCCGGTCTGGTCGCTGGTCTTCGCCGCCGAGGTCCCGCTGACCGTGGTCTATCCGGTAGCGCTTATCGTCTATCTGGGCCTCCTCGCCGCCGTGGTCGCCATGTGGCCCTCGGACCGGACCGCGGGGTGGAGCACGGCGAAATCGGCGCTGTCGGTCCTGCAGGGACTGGGCGAGCTGGTCCAGCCGGCTGTCCTCGTCCGCGTGGCCGCCATCGGTGCGATCATCTCGGGCCAGCCGATCCACATGGCCGTCACCGGCCTTGCCTTCGAACAGGCGGCGGGCCGGGGGGCGGACGATACGGCGCTGTTCTTCGCCCTTGTCGCGCTGCTGGAAATCCCGGTGATGCTGGGCATGGCGAGCCTCCTGCGCCTCTACCGCCGGCGGACGCTCATCGCCATCGGCGCGGTGCTCTACGGGTCGTTCCTGCTGCTCCTGCCAGTGATGCTGACCTCGCCTCTGGTCTGGCTGCTGGTGATCCCCACGGCCCTCGGCGGCGGGCTGCTGCTGTCGCTGCCCATCGCCTACATGCAGGACCTGCTGGCGGCGCGGCCAGGGGCCGGCGGGTCCCTCCTCGCCGTGCAGCGCGTCATCAGCCAGGGCATCGCGGCGGTGGTCTTCGCCGTGGGCACGATCTTCGGCGGCTACGGCCTTGTCGCGGTGCTGTCGGGGACCGGCATGATCCTCGCCGTCGGCTGGTTCCTCTGGCTGGAGCGGGAAGGACCGCGGCGGATCTAGAACCTGCGGGAGCCCCATCGCTGACCCGCGGGGTAGCGATGTAACCCTTGGGCTGAGCGCTTTATTGATGGGTTCCGGACGACCTCGAACGTCGCATTGACATCAGCCAATCGCTGCCCCGGGGGGCGGGTCAGCGATGGGGCGGCGCCTTCGGCTTGATTTCGCCCCGAGGCCTCGCTCTTACGTTTTTAGAAACCCCGGCCCGGCGCGGGACAGAAGCTCGGCCGCGAGGTCGGCGCCCAGCAGCGCCCCGTCGGTCGCGGACCCGCGCCGTTCGCCGCCGAAACAGGCCGAGCCGTCCGGCTTCAGGATCTCGCCCCGCAGATGCACCTGGCTCCCGTCCAGCAGGGCCAGCGCGGCGATGGGCGTCTCGCAGGATCCGTCGAGGGCGGCGAGGAAGGACCGCTCGGCGGCGAGGCGGGTGCCGGTGTCGTCGTTGTGGATCGCCGCCAGCATCTCGGCGGCGCGGCTGTCCGACGCCCGGCGCTCGATCCCGATGGCGCCCTGGGCCACGGCGGGCAGCATGTCCTCGGGCGCGATAGGACTGGCGGGCACCTCCGTCATGCCGAGCCGGTTCAGACCCGCGCAGGCGAGGAAGGTCGCCGCCGCCACGCCGTCCCCCAGTTTCTTCAGCCGGGTCTGCACGTTGCCGCGGAACTCGACCACTTTCAGATCGGGCCGGCGGTGCAGCAGTTGCGACCGGCGCCGCAGGGAGGAGGTGCCGACCACGGCCCCCTCCGGCAGCTCCGCGATGCCGCCATGGGCCAGCGAGACGAAGGCATCGCGCACATCCTCGCGCGGCAGCAGGCAGTCCAGCACCAGCCCCTCGGGCTGCGCGGTCGGCATGTCCTTCATCGAGTGGACGGCGATGTCGATGGCGAACCCCAGAAGGGCCTCCTCGATCTCCTTGGTGAAGAGGCCCTTGTTGCCGATCTCCTTCAGCGGGCGGTCGGCGTCGATCAGCGTGCGGTCGTCGCCCGTGGTCTTGATGACCACCACCTCGAAGGCCTCCTCCGGCAGATCGTGCGCCGCGGCGAGGCGCGCCCGCGTCTCGTGCGCCTGCGCCAGGGCCAGGGGCGATCCGCGGGTGCCGATGCGCAGCGGCGTGTCGGGGGTGGGGAGGGTCGTGGTCATGGCAACTTCCTAGCAGGCCTGCAGGGCAAGACAATGACTTGACGGCACGGGGCCCAACTGATTGCAGATAGGACATGACGAACAAGACACTCCTGCGCGCCCTCGCCGGCGAGACGCTCTCGCCCCCGCCGGTCTGGATCATGCGCCAGGCCGGGCGGTACCTGCCCGAGTACAAGGCCACCCGTGCCGAGGCCGGGGACTTCCTGTCGCTGTGCTACACCCCCGACCTTGCCGCCGAGGTGACGCTCCAGCCGATCCGGCGCTACGGCTTCGACGCGGCGATCCTGTTTGCCGACATCCTGCTGGTCCCCCAGGCCCTTGGCGCGGACCTGTGGTTCGTCACCGGCGAGGGGCCGCGGCTGTCCACCATCACCACCCAGGCCGATTTCGACGCGCTGAAACCGGCCTCGGACGTGCACGAGACGCTGTCCCCGGTCTACGAGACCGTGCGCATCCTTGCCCGCGAACTGCCGTCCGAGACGACGCTGATCGGCTTCGCCGGCGCGCCCTGGACCGTGGCGACCTACATGATCGCCGGGCAAGGCACCCCCGACCAGGGACCGGCCCATGCGCTCAAGGCCGAGAACCGGGCGCTCTTCGAGGCGCTGCTCGATCGGATCACCGAGGCGACGATCCTCTACCTCTCGGCCCAGGTCGAGGCCGGGGCCGAAGTGGTCAAGATTTTCGACAGCTGGGCCGGATCGCTGGAAGGGGATGATTTCCGGCGCTACGCCGTCGAACCCGCCGCCCGGATCACCAAGGCGCTGAAGGACAAGCACCCCGGCCTGCCGGTCATCGCCTTCCCCCGCGGCGCGGGCGAGAAGTACGAGGGCCTGCACGCCGCCATCGGCGCGGACTGCATCGCCATCGACGATGGCGTGACGGCGGACTGGGCGGCGAAACACGTCCAGCCCGGCGGCTGCGTGCAGGGCAACCTGCCCAACCACCTGCTCGTCACCGGCGGGCAGGAGCTGGTGGCCGAGACCCGCAAGGTGGTGGAAGCCCTCTCGGGCGGTCCCCACATCTTCAATCTCGGCCACGGCATCACTCCGGATGCCGATCCCGAGAACGTTCACCTGATGCTGAACGCCATCCGCGGCGGCTGACGGAACCCCCGGCGACCCTCGGGCATTCACCCCCTGCGACCGCAGGAGGGAGGCCCGAGGCACATGTCCGCGCATCTGACCGTCAACGCCCCGATCGAGGCGACGGGGCTGGTCTATTACCCCGACAGCGAGCCCGGCATCCGGCGCAAGCGCTGCGGACGGGGGTTCTCCTACGTCGGCCCCGACGGCTGCCGGATCGACCGGGGGCGCGAGCGCAAGCGGCTCGAGGCGATGGCCGTGCCGCCCGCCTACGAGGACGTCTGGATGTCGCCCCTGCCCGAGGGGCACCTGATGGCGACCGGCCTCGACGCCCGCAAGCGCAAGCAGTACCGCTATCACCCCGATTGGTCCGAGGCACAGGCCGAGGCGAAATGGACCTCGATGGCAGACTTCGGCGCCGCCCTGCCCCGAATACGTCGCAGGGTCCGCAAGGGGCTGAAGGCCGAGCCGGGCAGTCGGGAGTTCACCCTGCACGCCGCGCTCTACGTGATCGACCGGCTGGCGATGCGGGTGGGCCGCGCGGAGTACGCCGCCGAGAATGGCAGCTACGGCGCCCTGACCCTCCGCCGCAGGCACCTTTTCGTCCGGGACGACGGGCTTCGCCTGTCCTACGTCGCCAAGGGCGGCCTCAAGGTCACCCGCGACCTGACCGACGGGCCGCTCGCCGACCTGTTTCTCACCCTCCGCGACGGCCCGGCGAGCGAATTGTTCCTCTGGCGGGACGCGCGCGGCCGGTCCCATGCCCTCTCGCCCAGTCTGCTCAACCAGGAACTGGCCGCCCTCGCCGGGCACCGCGTCTCGGCCAAGGATTTCCGAACCTGGCACGGCAGCGCGGCCGCGCTGGGGGCCAAGGCGGCGAACGCCAGGACCGGGATCAAGGGGGTGGCCGAGGCCGCGTCGAAGCGCCTGTCGAACACGCCCACCGTGGCGCGAAACAGCTATATCCACCCCGCCGTGATCGAGCTGGCCACCACGAAGGACGAACTGATCCTTCCGGGCGCAGCGCGGGAACTGACGCGGGCGGAAACGGGACTTCTGGACCTGATCGGCCGGGACGTGGCCTGACGCCGGCCCCAATGACGTCACATTGAGCGCCGATCCTGTCCCCACGTATTGCCGGGGGCCGGATGAAAACAGTTCTGCACATCCTCAAATCGCTGCTCAAGGGCGTCTCCGCCCTCATGCTCGTGATCGGCCTCGCGGTCCGATTCGCCCCTGCGACCGAGGCCGAGGCAGCTGCCCTCGGCCCGGACCACAGCCGGACGGACCTGATGATGAAGCGGTTTGTCTGGGCCGCCCTCGAATTAGCGCCCGAGGCCACGGTGGACTTCTACGCGGAAAGGACCGGCCTGCCGGACACGCAGATCCGCCCCTTCCTCGAAGGGGTCGCCGCGGGCCGTCCGCTCGTCCCGCCGACCGAGACCGCGGCCGCGGCCGCCGAGCCGCCACCGCCCCTCGAGGGAGGGCGCCGGATGGGCCCCGGCGGCGCGCTCTTCGTCAGCCCGCCGCCCGGTGGCTAGGCGGTCTCGACCGCGAACCAAACCGCGACCGCCGCCAGCGCCACCGCCAGCACACGCCGGATCAGCAGCGACCGCCAGGGATCGGTCAGGAGCGCCGCGGCGAAGCCCGCCAGCGCCACTATGCCCGCATGGATGATGGTCGCCACCGCGACGTAGATCGCCGACAGGGCCAGGGTCTGCGGCAGGATCGGCGCGGCCGCGTCGGTAAATCCGGGCAGCACGGCGATGTAGAAGACGGCCGCCTTGGGGTTCAGCAGGTTGGTGATGAGGCCGCGCCGGAAGTAGCGGGTCAGGCCCCAGCCTTCGGGCACCGCCTCGGGCGCCTCGTCCGCATCCCGCCAGGCATCGACCGCCAGCCAGAGCAGCCAGAGCACCCCCGCCCAGCGCAGCACGGCATAGAGCACCGGCGAGGCCGCGATCGCCGCACCAAGGCCGAGGGCCGCCAGCGCCCCGATCACCGCCAGGCCAAGGGCCACCCCGACCACCGCCGCGAAACCGGCCCGCCGCCCGGTCGTCGCCGCCACGATGGCGAGCCAGGCCATGTTCGGGCCCGGCGTCAGCTCGATCAGGATCGAGGCGAGGGCGAAGGCCCCGGCGTCCACATCAGACCCACTTGGCCAGCGGCGGCAGGCTCATCAGGACGGCATTGGCGTCGTGACCGGTTGCGAGGCCGAACTTGGTGCCCCGGTCGTAGACCAGGTTGTACTCGGCATAGAGGCCGCGGTGGATCAGCTGGATGTCCTTGTCCGCCTCGGTCCAGGGCTGGTCCCGGCGGCTCTCGATCAGCGGCAGGTAGGCGGGCAGGAAGGCGCGGCCGATGTTCTGCACCAGGGCGAAGTCGGCCTCCCAGTCGCCGGAGTTGCGATCGTCCATGAAGATGCCGCCCACGCCTCGGGCCCGGCCCCGGTGCGGGATGTAGAAATACTCGTCCGCCCAGGCCTTCAGCTCGGGGTAGAGCTGGTCGCCATGGCGATCCAGATGCGCCTTCTGCACATCGTGGAAGTGGGCGGTATCCTCGGCATACTCAATGCAGGGGTTGAGGTCGGACCCGCCACCGAACCACCAGGCGCCGGGGGTCCAGAACATGCGGGTGTTCATGTGGACGGCAGGGCAATGCGGGTTCTGCATGTGCGCGACGAGGGAGATGCCCGAGGCCCAGAATCGCGGGTCGGCCTCGATCCCCGGCACGCCGCGGGCGGCCATCGCGCGCTGCGCCTCCGGCCCCAGGGTGCCGTAAACCTCGGACCAGTTGACGCCCACCTTCTCGAACACCCGGCCGCCGCGCATCACCGACATGATCCCGCCGCCCGCGTCCTCGCCCGCATCGCCGGTGCGCTTCGTCTCGGTCACCTCGAAGCGGCCGGCGGCACGGTCCGCCAGCGGGCCGGTATGACTGTCCTCCAGCCCCTCGAAGGCGGCGGTGATCTGGTCACGCAACTCGCGGAACCAGGCGGCGGCTCTTGTCTTCTCGGCGTCCATCGGCGGTCTTCGGTGCTGTTATTGCCTAGCAGCCCGCCCTAGGCTTCACTGGAACCCTCGGCGGCTGCTCGCCGTTTGAATCATCATTATCCCGGAAATGCCAATGTTTCGTCCCGCTGCACTCTGCCTCACCGCCGCCCTCGCCTTGTCCGCCTGTGCCACCCCGCGGGAGGCCTGCATCAATAACGCGCGGTCGAGCCTTGCCACCCTGGAGCGGCTGGCCGGCGAAACCCGCACCAACATCGCCCGGGGCTATGCGGTGGAGACCCGGCAGGAGGTCCGCACCGTGCGCGACACCTGCACCGGGCGGAACGAGGACGGCACCACCTTCACCTTCCGCTGCGAGGAAGTGGAGACGCGCGACCGCCGGGTCCCCGTGGCGATCGACCTCAACGCCGAGCAGGCCAAGCTGCGCAGCATCGAAGAGCGGATCGCGGAAGAACGGGCCGCCCTGAACCCGCGGATCCAGGCCTGTATCGCGACCTATCCGGAGTGAGGCCCGGGGGGCCGGCCCCTCCCGGACGGGGGGGGGGCGCTGCCCCCCGGCCTTCGGCCTCCCCCCGAGGTATTTGAGGGCGAAAAGAGGAGGCACGGCGCCGCTCTCCTGCTTTCTCTGGTCCCCAAATATCCCGGGGGAGTCCCGAAGGGACGGGGGCAGAGCCCCACTCGCCGCGCGTGATCGCGGACCGCCGCCGGCCTAGTGCGCCGGTGCGCTGACCGAATCGATCAGGGTCCGCCCGCCGTCCACCGTGATCACCTGCCCGGTGACGAAGCTGGAGGCATCGGAGGCGAGGTACTGCACCGCGTCCGAGACCTCGCCCGCCTTCGCGATCCGGTGCAGCGGGGTGCCCTGGACGATGTCGTCCCGGTATTCCTTGTGCTCCTTCAGCGCGCCCTTGAGCGAGGCGGAGAGGACCGAGCCGAAGGCGACGGCATTGACCCGGATGCGCTGGGGGGCCAAGGCCACCGCCATCGACCGGGTCATCTGGTCCAGCGCCGCGGCCGAGACCGAATACCCCAGCAGTTCGGGGTGGGTCCGCCGCGCAGCGATGGAGCTGAGGTTGATGATCGACCCCAGCGGCCCCTCGGGCTGGTCCTCGCCCTGCTTGATCATCCGCCGGGCCACCATCTGGCTGACCCGCAGCGCGGTGATCAGATTCTGGTTCAGGAGCGTCTCGACCGCGTCGTGGTCGGGGTCCAGGGGGTCCGACAGGGCGACCTGCCGCGAGGCGTTCACCAGGATGTCCACCTTCTCGAAGGCGTCGATGGTGGCCGACAGCAGGTTCGCGATGGTCAGCTTCTGCCGCAGGTCGCCCGAAAAGGTGCGGATCGCATCCTCGCGCGCGGCCTCCTCGCCGCATTCGTCGCTCAGCTTGGCATCGTCCATGTCGGCAAAGACGACGTTGGCCCCCTCGCGCACGAAGTGGCGGGCGATGGCGAGGCCGACGCCGTTGGCGGCGCCGGTCACGATGGCGGTCTTGCCGGAGATGGCAAAGGACATGAGGGGTTCCTTCGGTCCTGTGGAAAGATCAGGCTAGGCGATTGCCGCGCGCGGGGCGAGAGGCGACGTAGAGCTTGAAGGCGGGCGTCCCCGGACGCTCCTCCACGTCGCGGAACCGCTCGCGCAGGGTGGTCTCATAGGGCAGGTGCCGATTGGCGACGCAGTAGAGCCGGCCGGTCGGGGCCAGCATCCCCGCCGCGGCGGCGATGAACGCGCGGCCGAGGTCTGGTGCCCCGGCGCGACCCTCGTGAAACGGGGGGTTCATCACCACGGCGCTGGCGGCCGCATCGGGCGTGAACGTGGTCGCGTCGGCCCAGTGAAAGACGGCGCGCGGGTCGGTGACGTTCCGTCGCGCGCAGTCCAGCGCCCGCGCCTCCGCCTCGACCAGGTCCAGCCGCTCCACCCCTTCGCGGGCCAGTATCGCGCGGGAAAGGTAGCCCCAGCCCGCGCCAAGATCGACGACATGGGCCGGCAGCTTGTCCGGCAGACCCTCGGCGAGAAGGGCGGAACCGGCGTCCGCCCTGCCCTCCGAGAAGACACCCGGCTGGGTCACGAAGCCCTCCGGTCCCTCGGACGGACCGGCGAGGCGCCAGTCATCCAGAGCATCGGTACCGCCCTCGAACCAGAACAGCCGCCCGTGATCGCGGGTGATCGTCGGCAACGCGCCAAGACGGGCGCGGACCTCCTTGAACAGGCTGTCGGCGCCGTCGGTCTTCTGCCCGTCCACCGCCACGGTGCCGGGCACGACTGCCGCCTCGGCCATCAGGCCGCGCGCGAGGGTGCGGGAGCGGGGGAGGACCACCACCGCGTGGTGCGCATCGGAGGGCATCGTCTGGGTCACGTCGAAGCCTCGTGCCTCCCAGGCCTCTGCATCGGGGCGGAAGGTGGAGAGGATCGCCGCGCGGTCCGGGCCAAACGGCATGTCATAGCCCGAGGGCGGCGCGATGACCGCCACCCGGCCCGCATCCATCAGGCCGTCCGCAACCGCAGACCCGATCCGTGAGAGACGGGGCAGCGAGGCTTACTCTTTTTCCATGGTGCACTGCAGCGGATGCTGGTGCCGCTGGGCGAAGTCCATCACCTGGGCCACCTTGGTTTCCGCGATCTCGTAGGAATAGACGCCCACGACGGCGACGCCCTTCTTGTGCACGGTCAGCATCAGCTCGAAAGCCTGGGCGTGGGACATGCCGAAGAACCGCTCGAGCACATGCACGACGAACTCCATCGGCGTGTAATCGTCGTTCAGGATCAGTACCTTGTAGAGCGGCGGACGTTTGGTCCGCGGGCGGGTCTGAAGGGCGATGCCGACGTCGGACCCTCCGTCGTCGTCATTCCCGTCGTCCGCCATCATGGTCATCTTGTCGGCCAGGGCCAGCATCTGCGAATCCGGACTGTCGGTGTTTCCCTCGGGTGCGTAATATATGCTTTGCTTTGGTTTAGAAAACCCTCTGTTCGGCCCGTGGCCCGGCGATTGTGCGGAAGGGGTCTGTCCGGGGGAGTGCAACCGCCCCCGATCGTGACCTCGAAAGCGCACCGGATCCCGCCCGATTGCCGCCACATTCCCGCCACAATGGCCGATGTCGTGGGTGCCCTCCCCACGATCCACCAAATCTGTTCGGCCCATAGCGCGAAAAATCGAAAGTCCCTTAAATTTAAGGGGTTTCGATAAAGAATTTCTCTGCTATCGTTTCCGCACAAAGAGGTGTCCGCAAAGGGCGCCCACGAGGCAAAAAAATCGAGGCAGGCAGTGATGGGACGTAACCATTCCCCCGCGAGAGCGGGTCTTCTACTGTTCATGGTCATGCTTCTGGCGGCTTTCGCCCCGCTGGCGGCGCGCTCGGCTCCCTATGCGGCGATGGTGGTGGATGCGAGGTCGGGCGAAGTCTTTCACGCCACCAATGCCGACACCCAGCTTCACCCGGCGTCCCTGACCAAGATGATGACGCTCTGGATCGCCTTCGAGGCGGTCGAGCGCGGCGAGATCAGCCTCGATACCCTCGTGACCATCACCCCCCCCGCCGCCGCCGAGCCGCCCTCGAAACTCGGGCTGCGCTCCGGCCAGCAGATCCGCTTCCGCTACCTGATCCGCGCCGCGGCCGTGAAATCGGCCAACGACGCCGCCACCGCCATCGGCATCGCCATCTCGGGGTCCGAGGCCGCCTTCGCCCGCCGGATGAACCGCACCGCCCAGGCGATGGGCATGACCCGGACCCAGTTCAAGAACGCCCACGGCCTGACCGAGACCGGCCACATGTCCACCGCGCGCGACATGACGGCCCTCGGGCGGCACATGATCTACGACTTTCCCGAGTATTATAACCTCTTCTCCCGCATCTCGACCGACGCGGGGATGACCGAGGTCAGCAATACCAACCGCCGCTTCCTCGGCGCCTATCGCGGTGCCGACGGGATCAAGACGGGCTATACCCGCGCCGCCGGCTTCAACCTCGTCGCCTCGGCCGAGCGCGACGGCGAGCGCATCGTCGCCACGGTCTTCGGCGGCTCTTCCACCGCCGACCGGAACGCCCGGGTTGCCGAACTTCTGGACATGGGTTTCGAGCGTGCGCCCGCCCGCGTCGCCCTGAACCGGCCCCGGATCCCGCCCTATCACGGCAACAACGGACTTGGCGGCGGAGGCGAGGAAATGGTCGTGGCCACCGCCTCCAATAGCGGCGAGATCGGCGTCACCTCGCGCACCGTGCGGGTCAACGGACTGGTCCAGGCCAGCCTGAGACCGACGGCGCGCCCGGTCACCGCAGCGCCCCCGCCGGTCGTCGTGGTCTCGACGGACATCCTCGAGGACGCGCTTCAGAACGTGGTCGAGACCGCCGCCGACATGCCCGAGGAGGCCGCTGAAGTCATCGTCGCGGCGACGGAAACCTCGCCCGCGCCGCCGCCGCGCCCCGAGGACATGGTGGTCGCCGCGGCCCCCGCCCCGGAACCCGAACCCGAGGTCGTGACCCGGATCTCCACCAATTCCGGCCGCCATTGGGGCATCAACGTGGGCCGCTACAACTCCCGCTACCAGGCCGAACGGGTCCTTCTGCGCGTCGCCCTGAACGAGATGAGCACCCTCGACGGCACCCTGCGCCGGGTCGAACAGGGCAGCCAGGGCTTCGATGCCAACTTCATGGGGCTGACCCGCGAATCGGCGGACCTCGCCTGCCGCCGGTTGCAGGCGCGCGGCACCACCTGCTTCATGATCCAGCCCAGCTGACGGCACTTCGGCGCTTCCCTCCGGGGGCGCGCCGCGTCATGGTGCGCCCATGACAGATCTTGCCGTCCGGCCTCCGCCGTGGTTCCCTCGGGTCGGACCATCCCCTACCCCGCCGCCACCGCCGACCTGCATTTCGAAGCCGAGCTTGCGGTCCTGCTGGAGCGCGGCGGCAGCGACATCGACCCGGCGGATGCCTTGGGCCACGTCTGGGGCTATGCTTGCGCCAACGACCTCACCCGCCGCGACCTGCAGGCCGAGGCCAAGAAGAAGGGCCGGCCCTGGGACATGGCCAAGGGCTTCGACCGCTCCTGCATCCTCGGCCCCCTGACGCCCGCCGCCGACGTGGACCTCTCCGAATCCACGATCACCTGCACGGTGGATGGCGAAACGCGCCAGTCCTCCCTCCTCGCCGCGATGATCTGGCCGGTGCCGGACGTGATCGCCTACCTGTCGGGGCTGGTCGAACTGCAGCCGGGAGACCTCATCCTCACCGGCACCCCCGCCGGCGTCGGCGCGCTGGAGCGGGGCCAGACCTGCGAGGTCCGCATCGACGGGCTGGAGCCGGCCGTGGTCACTATCGGGAACTGACCGGCTCGGGGTGGTGAGCCGGCCCCTGCTTCGGGCTGGATACAAATACTCATCTTCGGGAGTCCGGCCTGCCCCCACGCGCGCCATGGGCGAGGGGTCCCGTAAGGCGTGGCTCGCCGCGCCGCCCGCTGCGATCAGGCCACCGCCTCCTCACCGAAAGCCGCCGCCATCAACTGCCGGGTGTACTCCGTCTTCGGCGCGTCGAAGATCTCCTCCACCGTCCCGGCCTCGACCACGTCGCCCTGCTTCATCACCATCACCTTGTGGCTGAGGGCGCGGACGACCTTGAGGTCGTGGCTGATGAACAGATAGGCCAGCCGGTGTTTCCGCTGAAGTCGGCGCAGCAGGTCCACGATCTGCACCTGCACCGTCATGTCGAGGGCGGAGGTCGGCTCGTCCAGCACGAGCAGGCGCGGCCGCAGGATCATCGCGCGGGCGATGGCGATCCTCTGGCGCTGCCCGCCCGAGAACTCGTGCGGGTAGCGGTCCATCGTGGCGGGATCGAGGCCCACCTCGGCCATGATGTCGGCGACCAGCTGGCGGGGCGAATCGTCCCCGGCCACCTTGTGGACGCTGAGGCCCTCGGCGATGATCTCGGCCACGGTCATCCGGGGGGAGAGGCTGCCGAAGGGGTCCTGGAAGACGATCTGCATGTCCGAGCGCAGGGGCCGCACGTCCCGCTGGCTGAGGCCGTCGATCTCGCGCCCCTGGAACACCACCCGGCCCTTGGAGGAAATCAGGCGCATGATCGCCAGCGCCAGCGTCGTCTTGCCCGACCCGCTCTCGCCCACGATGCCCACGGTCTCGCCTTCGCGGACGGTCAGGGTCGCCTCGTTCACCGCCTTCACGTAGCCCGCCGTGCGCTTCAAGAGGCCCCGGTGGATCGGGAACCAGATGCGCAGCGCGTCGGTCTCGGCCACCACCTCGGCGTCCTGCGGCACCGGCGCGGGATGACCCGTGCTCTCGGCCTCCAGCAGCTTGCGGGTGTAGTCGTGGCGGGGGTTCGAGAAGATCTCCTCAGTCGCCCCCTGCTCCACGATCTCGCCGTCCTTCATCACGCAGACCCGGTCGGCGATGCGGCGCACGATGGTCAGGTCGTGGGTGATGAACAGCATCGACATGCCGAGGTCGCGCTTGAGGTCGGCCAGCAGGTCGAGGATCTGCGCCTGGATCGTCACGTCGAGCGCGGTCGTCGGCTCGTCCGCGATCAGCAGGTCCGGCCCGTTGGCCAGCGCCATCGCGATCATCACCCGCTGGCGCTGCCCGCCCGAGAGCTGGTGGGGATAGGCCCCGAGGCGATCCTCGGCGTTGCGGATGCCCACCTGGCGCAGCAGCTTGATGACGCGCGCGCCCACGGGATCGCGGGTGGCCAGCTCGTCGAGGTCGATCTCGCCCACCTGCGCCGGTCCGGCGCGGCGCTG
>JAMWZF010000089.1 GCA_024304875.1 Paracoccaceae bacterium | reverse complement strand
GGGGACGAGCCGCTGCCGATGGTGATGGAGCTGCGGGCTGATGGCACCAGCGCGACATCCGCCGCCGGCTTCGTTCTGACCGGGCAGTGGGACGTGCAAGGAAACACGCTGTGCCAGCGGGACATCCGGCTGGCCGGAATGCCCTCGGACGACCAGACGCCGCAGTGCGTGCAGGTCGCGATCGAGGGCGATCAGGTGACGCTGGTGGGCGAGGCCGACGACGGCAGCCCGGAGACCTTCACCGGGACGATCTCAGCGCTCTGAGACGATCCGGTTGACGTGGCCCATCTTGCGGCCGGGCCGGGCCTCGGCCTTGCCGTAGAGGTGGATGGCAGAGCCGTCCTGCGCGAGGACCGGTAGGCGGTCCACATCGTCGCCGATCAGGTTCTCCATCACCACGTCCGCGTGACGCATCCCGTTGCCGAGCGGCCAGCCCGCGATGGCGCGGATGTGCTGCTCGAACTGGTCGATGGTGCAGCCGTTCTGGGTCCAGTGACCCGAGTTGTGCACCCGAGGGGCGATCTCGTTCACGACGAGGCCCTGTCTCGTGACGAAGAGCTCGACCCCGAGGACGCCCACGTAATCCAGCTTGTTCAGGATCGTCGCCGCGATCAGCACCGCGTCGCTGTGCAGGGAGCCGGGCAGGCGGGCGGGGACGGTGGTGGTCCGCAGGATGCCGCCCTCGTGCAGGTTCTCGCCCGGGTCGTAGCAGGCGACCGAGCCGTCGAGGCCGCGGGCGCCGATCACGGACACCTCGTGAGAAAAGTCGACGAAGCCCTCGTAGATCGCCGGCGCGCCGGCCATCGCCTCCAGCGCGGTCTCGGCCTCGCTCTTGGCCATGATCCGCGTCTGGCCCTTGCCGTCGTAGCCGAAGCGCCGGGTCTTGAGGATGCCGGGCACGCCGACCTCGGCCAGCGCCTCGGCCAGGTCCTCGGCATCGTCCACGGCGGCGTAGGGGGCCACGGTCAGGCCCTGCTCGGAGAGGAAGGCCTTCTCCACCAGCCGGTCCTGGGAGACCTTCAGCGCCCTCTGGTCCGGCCGGATCGGGGCAAGGGGGCGGAGGGTGGCGAGGACCTCGGCGGGGATGTTCTCGAACTCGTAGGTGATGACGTCCGCGGCCTTGCCGAATGCCTCCAGGGCGGCGGTGTCGTCGTAGCCGGCCTTGAAATGGTAGTTCGCGACGTGGGAGGCGGGGCAGTCGCCCGCGGGCTCGAAGATGCAGGTCTTGTAGCCGAGGCGGGAGGCGGCGACCGAGAGCATCCCGCCGAGCTGGCCGCCGCCGAGGATGCCGATCGTGGCGCCGGGGGCGAGCGGCTCAGTCATCCTGCGGCACCTCCGGGATCGAGGCGGAGAGGGCGGCCCGCCAGGCCGTCAGGCGTTCCGCGAGAGCCCCGTCCGAGGTGGCAAGGATGCCCGCGGCCATGAGGCCCGCGTTGGCCGCGCCGGCGGCACCGATGGCCATTGTGGCGACGGGGTAGCCCTTGGGCATCTGGACGATGGAATAGAGGCTGTCGAGGCCGCCGAGCGCCCTGGTCTGCACCGGCACGCCGATGACCGGCACAATGGTCTTGGAGGCCACCATGCCCGGCAGATGCGCCGCCCCGCCCGCGCCGGCGACGATCGCCCTGAGGCCCCGGCCCTCGGCCTCGGCCCCGTAGGACCAGAGCCGGTCCGGCGTGCGGTGGGCCGAGACGATGCGGGCCTCGTAGGGAACCTGAAGGGCGTCGAGGATCTCCGCCGCCTCCTTCAGGGTCGGCCAGTCGGACTGGCTGCCCATGATGATGCCGACAAGGGGAGGGGTCTGGGTCATGGCGCCTGCCTTCGGGGTTGCGAGGCGGGACTATACGAAGGGGAGGGGGATGCGCAACGCCCGGGCCCCGCAGAGGCCGTCAGGCGATGATGTCGGGCAGCAGCTTGTCTTCGAGCGCGGCGATCCTGTCCTTGAGGGACAGCTTCTGCTTCTTCAGCCGCCGCACGGTCAGCATGTCGGGGGCCGGACGCTGCTCCAGTGCCTGGATCGCATCGTCGAGGTCCCGGTGCTCCTGCCGCAGGACATTGAGTTCAACCCGGAGCACCTCGAGGTGCTCCATCCGCGCCGCGGTGTTCATGACGCCCACTTTCCTGTCATCGCCGCCTCTATAGCGGTCCTCGGTGCGCCGGCAAAGCGTTCATGGGGTCGCGGGCGGGCCGCCGCCGGCTTGCACGAGGTCCGATGGGGCCCCATATTTGTCCCGTGGCTGCCGGTATCGGGGCCGCGCCTGACGGTCGCTTTGACGATGAAGGACGTGTCTGACATGACGAAACTTTCCCTCGGGACCCATCCGTTCCTGCTGGGTTTCGACCAGCTTGAAAGGCTGGTGGAACGGACTGCCAAATCCGGCAACGACGGCTACCCGCCCTACAATATCGAACAGACGTCGGAAAATTCCTACCGCATCACGCTGGCCGTTGCGGGGTTCTCCGATGACGACCTGGCGATCACGGTCGAGGACCGGTCGCTGGTGATCCGCGGCCGCCAGTCCGACGACAGCGACGGCCGCATCTACCTGCACCGCGGCATCGCGGCACGGCAGTTCCAGCGCAGCTTCGTGCTGGCCGAGGGCGTCGATGTCGGCGAGGCCCGGATGGAGAACGGTCTTCTCCACGTCGATCTGCAGCGCAAGGTCCCCGAGACGGTGGTGCAGGAAATCCGGATAACGAGGAGCTGAGAGATGAACGTCAAACGTGACCTGTCCGCCTTCGGCAAGAACGTGGTCTATGTCAAACCGGTCGCCGTGGCCGACCTGCCCGAGGAGGTCCGCGACGAGGCGGGCGACCTGCGGCAGCTGTTCGCCGTGCACGACGTGAACGGGCAGCAGCTGGCCCTGGTGGCCGACCGCGGGCTGGCCTTCCACCTTGCCCGGCAGCACGACATGGCGCCGGTGCCGGTCCACTGACCACGGTTCGGACCGCCTGAAGATTGGTCGGCGGGGCGCCCCGCCGCACCGCCAAGTCCTTCGGTCCATTGCCAAAACCGTCCCGCGCGGCCACACTCGCACCGCCCGCGCGGGACGAGGGCGCAAGTCGGACGGCCCCCATGACCAGAGCCCAGCCCTTCACCATCGGACGCCGCACCGTGGCGCCGGGCACGCGTGGTACGGTCGATCTGCCCGTCAGCGTCCTGTCGGACCACACACCGGCGCATCTCTCCGTCCACGTCATCCACGGCGCCCGCTCGGGTCCGGCCGTCTTTGTCAGTGCCGCGGTGCACGGCGACGAGGTGATCGGGGTCGAGATCTGCCGCCGCCTGCTGACCAACAAGCTGCTCAACGGTCTGCGCGGCACGCTTCTCGTCGTGCCCATCGTCAACGCTTTCGGCTTCCTCAACCATTCGCGCTACCTGCCCGACCGGCGGGATCTCAACCGCTCCTTCCCCGGCTCGCCCGGCGGATCGCTTGCAGCGCGGCTGGCGCATCTGTTCCTGACCGAGGTGGTGGAACGCTGCGAGCTTGGCATCGACCTGCATTCCGCCGCCATCCACCGCACCAACCTGCCGCAGATCCGCGTCACCCCCGGCCAGCCCGAGGCCCTGACCCTCGCCCGTGCCTTCGGGGCGCCGGTGATGATCAAGTCGGCCGAGCGCGAGGGGTCGCTCCGCGCCGAGGCGCGGCGGCTCAAGGTCGACATGCTTCTGTACGAGGCGGGCGAGGGGCTGCGCTTCGACGAGCTGGCCGTGCGTCAGGGTGTCGCCGGCGTGCTGCGGGTGCTGCACGCCCGCGGCATGATCGGCGCCCGCGGCGTACCGAAGGCGCGGGCCAAGCCGCTGCTGGCGGAGCGCACCCAGTGGCTCCGCGCCCCCCGCGGCGGCCTGCTGCGGACCTTCAAGGGCGAGGGAGACTTCGTTGCCGCCGGCGACCTGATGGCAGCAGTCAGCGATCCCTTCGGCGAGAGGGAGGAAATCCTCGCCGCCCCCTTCGACGGCATGGTCATCGGTCGTGCGGTGATGCCGGTGGTGAACGAGGGCGACGCCGTCTTTCACCTCGCCATGGTCAAGTCCGAGGAACAGGCGGAGGCGGCGATGGGCGATCTGACCGGCGCGCTGGCGCAGGAGCGGATGTTCGACGAGGACGAGATCATCTGACCGTCGCGGCGGCGCGCCGTTGCCTCGGCTTTGCGCGGGGTCCCTGCCAGATCCCGTAGGTATCCCGGAAATATTCGATGCAGGCGGTATCCGCCCGCACCCGGCCGTGGTCCTTGTAGACGTAGTGAAGCAGGGGGTTGCTGGAATGCGCCTCGTAACGGGCGGTTTCGACAAGGTGCCGCGCAATGACCCAGATCGGCACGCCCATCCGGGTGAGATGACCGGACAGCCACGGGTCGTCGACGGTCCAGAGAACATCGGGAATATCGTAGACTTCGGGCGGAAAGAAGTCCGGCTTCACGAGCACGCCGCCGAACCCCAGGAAGATGTCGGCATGCCCGGCAGAGCTGGGCGGCGGATTGATCATGCCGAAGGTCGCGGCACGCAACAGGCGGTCCTTGAGGCCCGGCCGGTGTTTCCCCAGACGTGGCTGAGGGCGGGGACCGCTGGGAATGTACCTCGCCCCCTTGCCCCGGTTCTCGAGGTGATAGCCCCGCCTGGCGATGCAGGCGCCCGGGTGGCGCTTCCGGGCCTTCAGCATTTGCGCGGTCAGGTCCCTGGGGTAGGCCTGGTCGTCGTCGCAGAACAGGATGTCGACGTCCTGCCCGCGGGTGTCGAGCACGGTCGGCAGCACCTTCGTCGCCGGTCCGTAATCGATGTCCGACCAATGGATCTGCACCCCCTCCGGCACCTCCGGCAGGCTGGGCAGTTCGCCCGGAAACCGGCGGTAGGTGCGCGCGAGGGTCAGCCTGATCTCGTCGGCCCTGACCCGCTGGTTCACGAGATCCCGAAGCGTCTTGCCGATCTTGTCGAACCGGGGCGGAATGGTGGTGAGCGAGATGATGAGGCGGGACATGGGTGATGGATGTCGCCCGGGCCGCCGGTTTGCAAGTCCGCCGATGCCATCCGCGGCTCGACCGCGACCGGGGCGGCGGCCTCAGGTCCAGATGCCGAAGCGGTCGCGCAGCATCGCGGCCGCCTGCCGGTTCAGCCCCGCCCTGTCCGTGCGCCGTTGCAGCGGTGCGGCCTCGTTCGGGCCGGGCGTGATCCGCGCGCGAAGGTCGGGCACCGTCACCACGGGCGTGCCCGCGGCGGCCAGCATGGCCGAGAGCCAGATGTCGTCGATATTGCGGACCTCGGGCGGCGGATCGAAGGCCTCCTCCGGCACCATGTCCCGCCGCAGCAGCACACCGGCGAACCCCTGCACGATGATCCCTGCTCCGACGCCGAGCCGACCTGCGTCGAAGGTGCTGGCCGCGATGGCGGCGCCGGGGTTGGCACGGGCCGCCTCGGCAAAGCCCTGCGCCCAGCCGGGACCATAGAGCCAGTCATCGTCGCAGATCAGGACGGTCCCCCTTGCTTCGGACAGGGCGGGCCAGAGCTTGGTCCCCGGGCCGAGGTCCGTCTCCACCTGCACGAGGTGCACCCCAACCGGTACCTGCGGGGCGGCGACCGGGCCAGGAAAGGCGGCGTAGCGGCGGGGCAGGGTCAGCCGCACCTCATCGACGCCGTCCTGCGCCACCAGGGCCTCGAGCACGGGACCAAGGCCGCCGAAGCGCGGCGGGATCGAGGTGAGCGAGACCGCCAGCGGGGAGCGGGAGGCCTCAGAAATCGTGGCGCGCCCATTCGGTGGTGAACACCGGATCGGGCACGATCCGGGCCCGGGTCTTCTGGCAGACCGCCTGCCGGCCGTTCGGGTTGAAGTAGTGCGGCGCCCAGTCCGTCCCGCGCAGGATGACCTGCCCGTTCAGCAAAATCTGCTGGTACTGCAACAGTTCGACGTTGTCCTCGTTCTCGCGGCCCGAGGTGGCCATGCAGATGACATAGACACCGTCCACCTCGTCCACCCTGCTGTGGATATGCAGGTCGTCACCGTCGGAATTGCGCACGGTCAGGATGTCGAAGTCGGGGCCGAGGGGCGTGCGGCCGTGGTATTGACCGGACTGGGCCGCCACAGGTCCGCCGTTCAGGATGCCGGCGAGAGGCAGGGAAAGGATCAGGAGCAGGAAACGCATGGGGCCGTCCCTCGTGAAAGGTCCGGCCCCAGGGTCTCATCTGATTGCCCTTGGGGCAAGTGTTTCGAGGATCAGGCGGCGATCAGGCCCATGCTCTCGAGCTTGAGCAGGACCTGGTGGGCGCAGTTGTCCACGTCCACGCTCTCCGTCTCGATCCGCAGTTCGGGGTTCTCGGGGACGTCGTAGGGGTCCGAGATGCCGGTGAACTCCTTGATCTTGCCTTCGCGGGCCAGCTTGTAGAGGCCCTTGCGGTCGCGGCGCTCGCATTCCTCGATCGAGGTGGCGACATGGACTTCGACGAAAGCGCCGAAGGCCTCGACATCCTCGCGCACGGCCCGGCGGGTGGCCGCGTAGGGGGCGATGGGGGCGCAGATCGCGATGCCGCCGTTCTTGGTGATCTCGGAAGCGACATAGCCGATGCGGCGGATGTTGAGGTCGCGGTGTTCCTTGGAGAAGCCGAGTTCCGACGACAGGTTCTTGCGCACGATATCCCCGTCCAGCAGGGTCACGGGACGGCCGCCCATCTCCATCAGCTTGACCATCAGCGCGTTGGCGATGGTCGACTTGCCCGAGCCGGAGAAGCCGGTGAAGAAGACGGTGAAGCCCTGCTTGGCCCGCGGCGGCCGGGTCTTGCGCAGCTCGTTCACCACCTCGGGGAAGGAGAACCACTCGGGGATCTCCAGCCCCTCGGCCAGACGGCGGCGCAGTTCCGTGCCCGAGATGTTGAGGATGGTCACGTCGTCCTTGTCGGCGATCTCGTCCATCGGCTCGTACTGGGCGCGCTCCTGCACCCAGACCATGTGTTTGAAATCGACCATCTCGATGCCGATCTCGTCCTGGTATTCGCGGAACAGGTCCTGCGCGTCGTAGGGGCCGTAGAAGTCCTCACCCTGGCTGTTCTTGCCGGGGCCGGCGTGGTCGCGGCCGACGATGAAGTGGGTGCAGCCGTGGTTGGCGCGGATCAGGCCGTGCCAGACCGCCTCGCGCGGGCCGGCCATGCGCATGGCGAGATTGAGGAGCGACATGTGGGTCGTCGAGCCCGGGTACTTGTCCAGCACGGCCTCGTAGCAGCGCACGCGGGTGAAGTGGTCCACGTCGCCCGGCTTGGTCATGCCGACGACCGGGTGGATCAGCAGGTTGGCCTGGGCTTCCTTGGCGGCGCGGAAGGTCAGCTCCTGGTGGGCGCGGTGCAGCGGGTTGCGGGTCTGGAAGGCCACGACCCGGCGCCAGCCCAGCTTGCGGAAGTAGGCGCGCAGTTCGTTCGGCGTGTCGCGGCGGGCGCGGAAGTCGTAGTGGACGGGCTGCTGGATGCCGGTGACGGGGCCGCCGAGGTAGACCTTGCCGGCCTGGTTGTGCAGGTAGTTCACCGCCGGGTGGGCGAGGTCGTCGGCGCCGAAGACCTTTTCCGCCTCGCGCGCCTTGTCGGGCGTCCAGCGGTCGGTGACGGTCATGGTCCCGAGGATGACGCCCTCCTGGTCGCGCAGGGCGATGTCCTGGCCGATCTCGATACTCTCGGCGAACTTCTCGGACACGTCGAGGGTGATCGGCATCGGCCAGAGGGACCCGTCGGCGAGGCGCATGTTTTCGACGACCGAAGTGTAGTCCTCCTCGGTCAGGAAACCCTTCAGCGGGTTGAACCCGCCGTTCATCAGCAGCTCCAGGTCGCAGATCTGGCGCGGGGTCATGTCCCAGCTGGTCAGGTCGGCGGCCTCGACCTTCAGCTTCTGGGCGCTCTCGTAGCTGACGTAGAGTTCGGGGATGGGGGCGAGGTTGTTCTGCATGAAGTTGCTCCTGAACTTGGGCGGTGCAAAGCCGGATGTGGTGCCGGTGAGTTCGGCATGAAGCGCGTCGTATTCGGCGAACTTGCGGGCGAGGAAGGTATTGGTGAGGCGGTTCTTTTCGGCCGCCCCCTTGGTGGTGAGGGCGTATCCGAAGCGGGCGCGGCGGTCGGTGCTGTCACGGTCGGTGATGCGGACGTAGCCGGCCTCGGTGACGGCGCGAAGGGCGGTGTTGAGCCGGCCCAGCGACGTGCCAAGGGCCTCCGCCGTCGCCCGCTGCGAGGCGTCGGGCGCCAGTTCGAGCTGGCGCAGCAGGCGGAAAAGGAGGTCCTCGTCCGGCAGGGCGGGTTTCACGGGGGCAGCGGGCATCGGGCGGCGGGCGACTCAATCTGTGTTCACGGATGAACGCATGTCACGCCGCGGCGGGGCGGGAAACCCCTTTGTTCAAATCTGAACGAACTGTTGCCGCCCGGTCGACACCGGTCCCGCTGTCGCCGGATCAGTGCCCGGCTTCGACCGGGGCGCCGTAGCCGAGCGGCTCGGTCACGTCCTTGCCGTGGTCGATGTCCTGCTCGGCCAGCCAGCGTTCGGCCTCGAGCGCGGCCATGCAACCCATGCCGGCGCTGGTCACGGCCTGGCGGTACTTGTGGTCCGTCAGGTCGCCCGCGGCGAAGACGCCGGGGATCGAGGTTTCAGTGCTGTCGGGCTTGGTCACGACGTAGCCGCCCATATGCGTCTCGAGCACGTCCTTGACCAGCTCGTTCGCGGGGGCGTGGCCGATGGCGATGAAGACGCCCTTGGCGGGGATGTCGGTTATCTCTCCGGTCTTCACATGTCTGACCTTGATCCCCTCGACGCCGAGGGGGCTGTCGGTGCCGTAGACCTCGTCGAGCTGGTGGTCCCACATCACGGTGACCTTGGGGTTCTTGAACAGGCGATCCTGAAGGATCTTCTCGGCGCGGAACTCGTTCCGTCGGTGGATCACGGTGACCTTGGAGGCGAAGTTGGTGAGGAACAGGGCCTCTTCCACGGCGGTGTTGCCGCCGCCGACCACGACGATCTCCTGACCCCTGTAGAAGAACCCGTCGCAGGTGGCGCAGGCCGAGACGCCGAAGCCCTTGAACTTCTCCTCGCTCTCCATGCCCAGCCACTTGGCCCGGGCGCCGGTGGCGAGGATGATCGCGTCGGCGACGTATTCGGTGCCGCTGTCGGACTGGCAGACGAAGGGACGCCTGGAGAAGTCGATCGAGGTGATGATGTCGCCGATCACCTCGGTGCCCATGGCGCGGGCGTGGGCCTCCATGTTGACCATGAGGTCGGGGCCCTGGATCTCGGTGTTGCCGGGCCAGTTCTCGACCTCGGTGGTGGTGGTCAGCTGGCCGCCGGGCTCGATGCCCTGCACCAGGATGGGTTCCAGCATGGCGCGGGAGGCATAGACGCCGGCAGTATAGCCGGCGGGGCCGGAGCCGATGATCAGGACCTTGGTGCGGCGCGTCTCGGCCATGGCATTTCCTCTCTCGAAGCCTCGGGTCCCCCATATAGGCGGCAGCGGGGCGAGTCGAAAGGCATAGCCGTCTTGCGGGGGCAGGGGGTCCCGCCGCCTTAATAATGTTGCGGAGTTACGAAACATTATTGCGCCTGAATGCCTTCCGGCGTAGGATTCCGCAAATCGAGTGCAGGAGATAGACGCTGATGCCAGGCTCGCGGCTGGACGAGATCGACCGGATGATTCTGAAGGAATTGCAGGCCGACGGCCGGATGACCAACGTCGAGCTGGCCCGGCGGGTCGGCATCTCGGCGCCGCCCTGCCTGCGCCGGGTGCGCACGCTCGAGGAGGCCGGCTTCATCAAGGGCTATCACGCCGAGGTGGACGCGCGCGAGCTGGGGTTCGAGGTGCAGGTCTTCGCCATGGTCGGCCTGGTCAGCCAGGCCGAGGCGGATCTGACCAAGTTCGAGAAACGCTGCCAGGCCTGGCCGCTGGTCCGCGAGTGCCACATGCTGAACGGCGAGGTTGACTTCATCCTGAAGTGCGTCGCGCCCGACCTCTCGACCTTCCAGAGGTTCCTGACCGAGGACCTGACGGCGGCGCCGAACGTGACCTCGGTCAAGACCTCGCTCGTGATCCGGGGCGCGAAGGACGAACCGGGCGTGCCCTTCGACATCCTCGAAGAGCGGATCGCACGGATCGCCTGAACCC
>JAMWZF010000088.1 GCA_024304875.1 Paracoccaceae bacterium | reverse complement strand
AAGATGTGTATAAGAGACAGGGCCGTGGCCGTCGGCGGGGCGGTAGAACATGGGGCCTCCTTGTCTGTCGGGTCGCCTCCCGGGGTAAACGGTTTGCGCGCCGGGGAAAACTGCGGTTAACCGCGGGGCATGACCGATGTGATCGCACAGGAAACCCCGGCGGACTGGTGGGAGGTGGAGGCGCTCTACGACCTCTGCTTCGCGCCGGGGCGCACGGCGCTGTCGTCCTACCGGCTGCGGGAAGAGGTCCCGATGGTGGCGGAACTCTGCTACCTGATCCGCACCGAGGGGGCGGTGCACGGCGCGGTGCGCAACTGGCCGGTGCGGATCGGGGATGCGCGGTCGCTCCTGCTCGGCCCCATCGCGATCCACCCGACCCGGCAGGGCGAGGGGCTGGGCGCCGCGCTCATGGGCCGGGTCCTGCGCGAGGCGCCAGGGCTGGGGTGGGAGCGTATCCTGCTGGTCGGGGACGCGCCCTATTACGGGCGGTTCGGGTTCACGAAGCTCGACGATGTGGTGATGCCGCCGCCCACCAACCCCGACCGCGTCCTCGGCTGGGGCGACTGGGCGGGGATCGCGGGCGAGGTGACCCGCGACTCGGATTGATTCCGGCCCGGGAAGTGCCATGTTGGATAACATGGAAGCCGATACGCCGCAGATGAAGCTGGTGAACCCCGATCCTCCGCTGCGGCGGCTGGACGACGCCGGGCTGGCCGAGGTCCGGGCCCTCGCGCTCCGGCAGGGACGGGCGACCTCGATCCTCATGCGGGTCGTCACCTTCGCCGGAGGCCAGATCGAGGATGTGCTCAAGCGCCTGCCGGCCAGGACGCGCGGCCAGGTGCACGACGGGGTCCGCGCCGCACTTCTGCGCAGCTACGAACTGGCCGAGCGGAGCCGGGGCGCCCCGGTGCGCGGCGACCGGGCGCACCGGCTTCTTGCCACCGTCTCGGGCGCCATCGGCGGGCTTGGCGGCCTGCCGACCGCGTTGGCGGAACTGCCTGTCGCCACCACGCTGATCTTTCGCGCCGTGCAGGGCGTGGCCGAGGCCTACGGCGAGGACCCCCTCAGCGCCGAGACCCGGATGGAATGCCTGCGCGTCTTCGGCTCCGGCGGTCCGGCGGACGGGGACGACGGGATCGACACCTCCTTCGTGGGCGCGCGCCTCACCCTGACCGGCCCGGCGCTGAACCGGCTGATCGCCGCCGTGGCGCCGAGATTCGCCACGGTGCTGGGGCAGAAGCTGGCGGCGCAGGCGGTGCCGGTGCTCGGCGCTGCCGCCGGGGCGGGGACGAACTATGCCTTCACGGACTACTACGTCGAGATGGCGCACGTCCATTTCGGCCTGCGCGACCTCTGCCGCCGCTACGACCCGGCCGAGGTGGTGCGCGAGTTCCACCGCGAACTGGCCGCGCGCAAGCTGCCGGTACGGCGGACCTGAGCGCCGCCTGATCGACGCATGCGCGGGCTTGGTCCGTGGCTCCCCAAGGTGAGTATTTATGCCAGCCCGAAAGCCAGATGAGCGCGCCCTGCTGCTTCGGACTGGCTCAAATACTCGTCTTTCGGAGGTCCCGTGCCACCGGGCGGATGCGTCAGGCGGGGCTCGCCGCCGCCCCGTCAGAACGACCAGTCCTGATCCTTCATCCATTCCAGCATCGCCGGGCGCACCGACTGCGCCCCGGCGGCGCGGGCGTCTTCCAGCACGCCGCGGATTTCGGTGAGGTCGGACCGGCGCAGCATGTGCTTGACCGGGCCGATGGAGGCGGGACGCATGGAGAGCGAGCGCAGGCCGAGGGCGGCGAAGACCAGCGCCTCGACCGGGCGGCCGGCGTCCTCGCCGCAGAAGCTGACCGGCGTGTTCGTCGCGTCGCAGCGGTCCACGATCTGCTCGATCAGGTTGAGGAACGACACGTTGAGCGTGTCGTAGCGCCGGCGGACCTTCTCGTTCTCGCGGTCGGCGGCGAAGAAGAACTGTTTCAGATCGTTGCCGCCGATCGACAGGAAGTCGACCTCGTCGAAAAAGATCTCGGGCGCGAAGGCGAGGGAGGGCGTCTCGAGCATGGCGCCGACCTCGACCGTCTCGGGCAGGACGTGGCCGAGGATGCGTTCGCGCTCCATCGCCTTGTCGAATTCCTTGCGGGCGGCCCGGAACTCCTCGAGCTGGGCGATGAAGGGAAACATGACGCAGAGCGGCCGGCCGCGGGCGGCGCGGATCAGGGCCTGAAGCTGCATGCGCAGCACCCCCGGTTTGTCCAGCCCCACCCGGATCGCGCGCCAGCCCATCGCCGGGTTCGGCTCGTCCTGCGGGGTCATGTAGGACAGCACCTTGTCCGAGCCGATGTCGAGGGTCCGGAACGCCACCCGCTTGTCCCCTGCGGCGTCCATCACCCGCGCGTAAAGCGCCGAGAGTTCGGCCCGCTTGGGCATCTGGTTGCGGATCAGGAACTGAAGTTCGGTCCGGAACAGGCCCACCCCCTCGGCCCCGGAGGAGGGCAGGGAGGGCAGGTCGGCCATGAGCCCGGCGTTCATGTGCAGCGAGATCACCGTGCCGCACTTCGCCTGCGCGGGCAGGTCGCGGATCGAGGCGTAGCGCTCCTGCGCGCGGGCCTGCATCGCGATCTTGTCGCGGAAGGCGGATTTGACGGCATCCTCGGGCCGCAGGTGCACCACGCCCTGTTCGCCGTCCACCAGCACCGTGTCGCCGTTGAGCGCCTGCGTCGTGATGCCCGTCGCCCGGATCACCATGGGAATTGCCCAGGCGCGGGCGACGATGGCGGCATGGGAGCCGACGGAGCCTTCCTCGAGGATGATGCCCTTGAGCTGCCGCCCGTATTCGAGAAGCTCGCCCGGCCCGATGTTGCGGGCCACCAGCACCGGGTTGTCCGGCATTTCGGCGCCCGTCTCGGTGCCCTGGCCGGTCAGGATCCGCAGGAGCCGGTTGGACAGGTCGTCGAGGTCGTGCAGCCGATCGCGCAGGTAGGGGTCCGCCGCCCGTGCCATGCGGGTCCGGGCAAGGCCCTGTTCCTTCTCGACCGCCGCCTCGGCGGAGAGGCCGTTCTGGATGTCCTCCTCCATCCGCCGCATCCAGCTGCGCGAGTTGGCGAAGAGCCGGTAGGCCTCGAGCACGGCGATATGGTCGCCGTCCTGGCTGGAGCCGATGGCCAGCATCTCGTCGACCGAGACGCGCAGCTGGTCGACGGCGGCGTTGAGCCGGGTCAGCTCGGCCTCGGGGTCGTCGCTGATCGGGTTGGTGACCACGACGCGCGGGTCGTGCAGGTAGACCCGCCCCTCGGCCGCGCCTTCCTGCCCGACGACGCCGCGGAACAGGACCGCGGCCTGGTGCGGGACCTTGAGCGCCGCGCTGTCGCCGGTGAAGGCGCCAAGCTCGGTCATCTCGGCCAGCACCATCGCCACCACCTCGAGGGCATAGACCTCGTCCGGGGTGAACTGGCGCTTGTCCTTGGACTGGACCACCAGCACGCCGAGCGCATCGCCGAGGCGCTGGATCGGCACGCCGCAGAAGGAGGAATAGCGCTCCTCCCCGGTCTCGGGCATGTAACGGAACCCGCGCTGCGAGGGGGCGTCGGCGGTGTTGATGACCCTGCGGGTTCGGGCGACCCGGCCGACGAGGCCCTCGCCCAGCTTCATCCTCGTCTGGTGGACCGCTTCGGCCATCAGGCCCTCGGTGGCGCAAAGCTCGAGCGTGTCGGCATCGCGGAAGAGGTAGATCGAGCAGACCTCGGTCCCCATGGAGGTGGCGATCAGTTGGACGATCTTGTCCAGCCGCGCCTGCCCGGCCGCGTCCTCGGCCATGGCGTCGCGCAGGCGGCCAAGGAGCTTGCGGCTCTCCGATTCGAACCCGTCGGCCATTCTGGCTGTCTGTCCCCGCTCGCTTCCCGCCGGGCAACGCGCCGCGCAACCCGAGGGAGAGGTATAGGCGATGGAAGGCGGGTAGGAAAAGGGAAGTTTCCGCGAAGGGGGCGCGGGGGTCAGGCCGGAACGTAGGTCAGCCGGATGACGTCGCCCCCGATCCTCTTGCTCGCGGTCAGGCGCAGACGCGGCGCGGCGCCGGCGAAATACCGCGTGCCGCCACCGGCGACGACGGGGTGGAGGTAGAGCCTGTATTCGTCGATCAGCCCGGCCTCGGTCAGGCTCTGGGCGATGCGGGTGCCGGCGACCTCGATGTCGCCCTGCTCTTCGGCCTTGAGCCGGCGGGCGAAAGGGACGAGGTCCCCGGTCACGAGCGTCGCGTTGGGCCCGACTTCGGCGAGGGACGAGGAGACGACCCATTTGTGCATCGCCCGCCAGGCCGCGGTGTAGTCCGCAAGGTCCGGCTGCCCGCCGTCGTGCTGGTCCCGCTCGGCGCCGTCCCAGTAGCGCATGATCCGGTACATCCGGGTGCCGTAGATGCACTGCCGCGTGGCGGCGACGTCGTCGATGAAGTGCCGGAACAGATCGGCGTCGGGGACCATGCCCGGCGTGTCGTGGTCGACGTAGCCGTCGAGGGAGACGTTGAGGGCGTAGATGAACTTGGCCATGCGAGGTCTCCGACACCCGTGCACCGGTAGTCTGCGGCGGATTGGGTCGCTTGGGAACAGGTGATTTCGGCAGGCCGGGCAGGGTGTCGAGGCACACCTTTCGCCCCTGTCCGGGACTCCAGGACTCTAGAGGCCTGAAGCCCTCGATTCCGCACATGGTTATGTTCTAGAATGGAAAATCCGAATTAACGAAGGTTGGCGCCGGGCCGCGTTAACGATTTGTCAGCCGCGTCACTCCGCCCCCAGCCGGTCCAGCCCCGCCTCGGCCATCAGCGCCCGCGCCTCGGCCTCGAGCAGCCGCTGCGCTCCCATGCCCGAGACCGGCACCACGCCGGGCTCCAGCAGAAGCGGCGCGGACAGGGGCGTCAGCCCGCCCGTCTTCAGATGGTCGATCCGCCCTGCCGTCCGGGTCAGCATCTCCTCGATCCGGCCGAAGTCGACGAGGCCGCGGAGGGCTTCCTCCTTCGTGATCTGCAAGAGCAGGTGATCGGGGTCGTATTTCGACAGGGTGTCGTAGAGGATGTCCGACGAAAACGTCGCCTGCCGCCCGGTCTTGCGCGCCGACTGGGGCAGGTTCCGCTCGATCAGCCCGGCCACCGTGGCCACCGCCCGGAAGGTCCGCTTCATCACCGCGTTGCCGCCCAGCCAGTGTTCGAAATCCTCGCGCAGGGTGCCGGGGTCGAAGAGGGGGGCGGGGTCCGTCACCTCCTCCAGCCCCCAGATCAGAGTGGCGTAGTCGGAGGAGACGAAGCCGAGGGGGGCCAGCCCCTGCGCCTCCATCCGCTGGGTGAGCAGGAGCCCCAGCGTCTGTTGCGCGTTCCGCCCGGCAAAGCCGTAGGCGCAGAGGTAGTGGCGGCCCTTGAAGCCGTAGGTCTCGCAGAGGATCCGGTCCGTCGCGGGCAGCTTGGACATCTCGCGCTGGAGGTGCAGCCAATCCGCCGTGTGCCCGGGCAGCTCGGGCCAGTCGTCCTGCCGGAACATGCGCAGGATGCGCTGGGAGAGCTGTGTGGAGGTCGCGAACTTTGTCCCCATGAAGGTCGCGATCTTGGGCTGCTTGTCGGCGCGGCGGGAGACCTCGACCGTCATCTCGCGCAGCCCCTCGTAGCGCACCACCTGGCCGCCGATCAGGAAGGTGTCGCCGGGGGTGAGGGTGGCGGCGAAGTTCTCCTCCACCTCGCCCAGCATCTTGTGGCTGCCACGGAAGCGCACCTTCAGCGTGTCGGTGTCCTGGATCGTGCCGATGTTCATGCGGATGCGCGTCGCGGCGCGGGGGTCGCGCAGGTGCCAGTTGCCGTCCGTCTGTTTCAGCCGCTGCCACTTGTCGTAGGCGCGGAGCGCGTAGCCGCCGGTCGCCACGAAGGCCAGGCAGTCGTCGAAGGCCGCGCGGGTCAGCCGGGCATAGGCGCCGACGGTCTTCACCTCGTCATAGAGCTCGTCCGCGTCGAAGGGGCCGGCGGAGGCGCGGATCAGGATGTGCTGGCAGAGCACGTCGCGGGGGCCCGGGCCTTTTGGGTCACCGTCCAGATCTCGCGCCTTGGCCGCCTCCAGCGCCGAGACGCATTCCACCACTTCGAACCGGTTCGCGGGCACCAGCAGGGCCTTGGAGGGCGCGTTGTAGCGGTGGTTCGCCCGGCCGATCCGCTGGATCAGGCGCTTGACGTTCTTGGGCGCGCCGATCTGGATGACGAGGTCCACGTCGCCCCAGTCGATCCCGAGGTCGAGAGACCCGGTGCAGACGATGGCCCGCAGGTCCCCGTTCACCATCGCCGCCTCGACCCGCATCCGCTGTTCGCGCGAAAGAGACCCGTGGTGGATGCCGATGGGCAGGTCCTCCTCGTTCGCCAGCCAGAGGTTGTGGAAGAAGATCTCGGCCTGCGCCCGCGTGTTGTGGAAGATGAGGGTCGTCTTGTGCCGGCGCACTTCCTCGAGCACCCGCGGGATCGAATAGGCTGCACCGCCGCCGGCCCAGGGGGGCGGTTCGTCCGTGACCAGCATGGAGATGTCGGGGTCCGGGCCGGGGTCGGCGTGCAGGATCGGGCAGGGGTCCGGGTGCCGGGCCAGCTGCCCCGCGATGGCGGCGGGGTCCTCGACCGTGGCGGAGAGGCCGACGCGGCGCAGGCCCGGCGCCATGCTTTGCAGCCGCGAGAGGGCCAGCATCAGCTGGTCGCCGCGCTTGGATTCCGCAAGGGCGTGGATCTCGTCCACGATGATCCGCTCCAGCCCCGCGAACATGCGGGGGGCGTCCTCGTAGGAGGTCAGCAGGGCAAGGCTTTCGGGCGTGGTCAGCAGGATCTGGGGCGGGTCGACCCTCTGGCGCTTTTTCTGACTGGCCGAGGTGTCGCCGGTCCGGTCCTCGACCCGTATCGGCAGGCCCATCTCGGCGATCGGGCCGGTGAGGTTGCGCTTGATGTCCGCCGCAAGGGCCTTCAGCGGCGAGACGTAGAGGGTGTGAAGCCCCTCCCGCGACGCCTCGGCCAGTTCGTTCAGGGTCGGCAGGAAGCCGGCCAGCGTCTTGCCCCCGCCGGTCGGCGCGATCAGCAGGAGCGCGGGGTCCCCCGACCGCGCCAGCATGTCGAGCTGATGCGGATGGGGGGCCCAGCCACGGGCGGCGAACCAGTCGGAAATGGGAGGGGCGAGGGCGGTCATGGACGGCTATAGTTGGGGCAGGATCGCAGGCACGGCAAGCCGGGAGGACCCCATGCCCTATGTCGATATGTATGTTCTCGCCGTGAAGACCAACGGCAAGGAAATCTACAAGCGGCAGGCCGAGGAGGTCTGGCCCCGCTTCCGGGACGCGGGCGCCCTGGAGATGCACGAATGGTGGGGCGACGATGTGCCCGAGGGCAAGATCACGTCCTTTCCCATGGCGGTCAAATGCGAGGCGGACGAGACGGTGGTGGTCGGCTGGATCGTCTGGCCGGACCGGGCGGCCCGCGATGCGGGCAATGCGGCGGTCGAGGCGCAGATGGCGGAGGACTGGAACGATCCCTCCCTCGTGCCGGTGGACGGCAAGCGGATGATCTGGGGCGGGTTCGCGCCCTACATTTCCTGCCGGCCCGGCGACTAGTCCCCGTCGTCCGTCCGGCCGGCGGCGAGGTCGGCGATGTCCTCGCGGATCTCGGCGATCTCGGCGGCGATGACGCCGGTGGGGTCGGCGGGGGCGCTGTGCCAGTCGACGAAGCGCGAGGTCAGGGCGATCAGCTGCTCGATCTCGTCCATCTCCCAGCTGGCGAGAAAGCTGCCCAGGGTCAGGAACTTGAAAGCCCGGATCGCCTGGATGATGCGGCCGCCGTCCTCGGTCACCTCGAGGGTCGCGCGGCGGGCGTCCTCCTGGCTGACCCCGCGGCGGACGAGGCCGAGGCGGATGAGGTCCGAGGTCAGGCGCGAGGCGCGGGAGGGGTCGATGCCGAGGCGGGTGGCGACGAGGCCTACGGTCGTCTCGCCCTCTTCGGGCTGGCCGAATTCGTTCGACGGGGCCCAGACGGCGACCAGCGCGTCCAGTTGTGCCAGTTCAAGCGACAGGCCCAGTTCGGAGATCGCGCGGAGTCCCAGCTCGCGTTTGAGCGACTTGCGCCGCCAGCGTTGCAGCACCGCGTCCAGCTCCAGCACCGCGTCGGCGCGCTCCGAATCCACGCCGAGATGACCCAGCCGTTCCTTGATCGCGTCGTCCCTGCTGCCCACGTACCCTCCGTGGCCTCGTGTGATGTTGACATATATATGCTACAGGCACATATACCGTTCAAGCCCGCAAGCCGGGGCAGGAGCCATAGCCAATGAGTGTATCCGAAGGGATCGGTGAAGCCGAGAGCCGCGCGTCCGTCCGCCTGACTTTGTCGGCGGTCGTGATAACATTGCTCTTCGCCTCGCTCGGCCAAACCATCGTGACGACGGCGATGCCGGTCATGGTGGCCGACCTCGGCGGGGCCGAGCACATCACCTGGGTGCTGACCTCCTACCTGCTGGCCTCGACCATCGGCGCGCCTGTCGCGGGCAAGCTGGGGGACGTCTGGGGCCGCAAGGTGGTGATCCAGGCCGGTATCCTGATCTTCGTCGCCGGCGCGACCTTGGCCGGCTTCGCCCAGAACATGACCATGCTGATTGCCGCCCGGCTGATCCAGGGCCTGGCCGGCGGCGGGCTCATCGTCGTCTCGATGGCCGTCGTAGCTGACGTGCTGCCCCCGCGGGAGCTGGGCAAGGCGCAGGGCATGCTGGGCGCGGCCTTCGGCGTGTCGACGGTGATCGGCCCGCTTCTGGGCGGCCTGATCGTCAGCACGATCGGCTGGCACTGGATCTTCTTCGTCAACTTCCCCATCGGCCTCGTCGCCTTCATCGTCCTCGGCTTCGCCCTGCCCGCGACGGTGCCGGGCAAGCGCCCGCCGCTCGACGTCCTCGGCGCGGGCCTCTTGGCCACGACGCTCTCCTCGGTGGTCCTTGCCGCCAATCTCGGCGGCACCGTGCTGCCCTATTCCGGCGCCGGCTTCCTGTCGCTCGTCGGCCTGGGGGGCGCGGCGCTGGCAGCCTTCATCGCGGTGGAGCGGCGGGCGGCGGACCCGATCCTGCCGCTGGAACTGTTCAAGATGAACGCCTTCCTCGTCTCCAACGTGGTCGGCTTCCTCGTCGGCATGGCGATGTTCGGCACCATCGCCTTCATGCCGCCCTACCTGCAGGTGGTTCAGGGCATGTCCCCCGCGCAGTCGGGCCTGTTCCTGGCACCGATGATGGTGGGCCTCATCGGGTCGAGCTGGGGCGCGGGGCAGATCATGTCGCGCACCGGGCGCTACAAGGCGCTGCCGATCGTCTCGACCGCGCTGCTGGCCGGCGCGATGCTCTGGCTGTCCTTCCTGGACGAGACCAGCGGCCTCACCGGTGTGGTCATCGCCATGGTCATGGTCGGCCTCGGCCTCGGGCCCGTCTTTGCCATCGGCGTGGCCGCGATCCAGAACGCGGTGCCGCGGTCGATGCTGGGCGTCGGCACCGCCAGCGCGAACATGTTCCGGCTGATCGGCGGTTCTGTCGGCACGGCGGGCTTCGGTGCCGTCTTCGCCGTCGGCCTGACCGAGCAGATCGGCGGGGCGCTGCCAGAGGGCGCCTCGGTGTCGGGCTTCGGCCCCGAGACGCTGGCCGTCCTCGACGAGGGCGCGCAGCAGGTTGTTCTGCATGGCTACAGCCTGGCCCTGCATCCGATATTTCTGGCGGCGACGGTGCTGGCCCTGCTGGCGACCGTGGTCTCCCTGTCCCTGAGGGAGATGCCGCTGGAGAGTGCCGCCCGAGCCTGAACCCCTTCAGGCACGGGTGCCCCCGGGGGCCGCGATGGTGGCGCGGTCCCCGGGACTTTGGCTCCGACAGTCGGGTCAGGTGACGCCCGGGACCTGGGGTCGGGACGGCCAGGATTAGTGGACGATCGCCTCTTCGCGCACGAACATGTTCGCCCAGGCCCGGTCCACCAGCTCGGGGGTCATCTGGTAGGGGATGCCCTCGAATTCGCAGATCGCGATCATCTGGTCGATCAGGAACACCGGCTGGTAGTTGGCGTAGATGTTGTCGATCGTCGGGTACTTGTTGTTCAGCAGGTGGATGAGGGCGGCCTCGTCCAGCGGCATCTTCTTCTTGCGCGCGACCAGGGCGAAGATCTTGAGGAAATCCTCCTGGTTCGGACCGTCGATCTTGATCTTGTAGAAGATCCGGCGGAGCGCCGCCTTGTCGAAGATCTCGTTCGGGTGGAAGTTGGTCGAGAAGATCACGAGCGTGTCGAAAGGCACCTCGAACTTCTCGCCCGACTGCAGGGCCAGGATGTCCTTGCTTTCCTCGAGCGGCACGATCCAGCGGTTGATCAGGGCCTGCGGCGGCTCG
>JAMWZF010000087.1 GCA_024304875.1 Paracoccaceae bacterium | reverse complement strand
CATCATCGAGGTCAGGAACATCGCCACCAGCGCCAGCGCCCCGAAGAAGGCCTGCCGCTTGACGTAGTAGAAAGGCTCGAACCCGTTGTCGGCGGCCAGCGGCGGCGAGGCGGCGAAGCCCAGCAGCATGCCGATGCCGAAGAGGCACAGGATGGATGTCATCGTCCAACGGTCGATCGTCCGCCACCAGCGGGGAAGGATCGGATCGCCGGTCGGCGCGGAAACCGCACCATAGACCATCTCAGTCATGGAATTACCGCTGTCTGCCTCGTGTCGCGCCCGGTTCTCCGGGTCTGAGGACAACCATAGCGCGGGCGGGCCGAAGGGGCCAGAAAAATCCGGCCCGGGCCGCGGCTCCGCGCCCTCTTGCGTCCGGCGCATCGGCGGGGCACCTCCTGCGGCCATGGAGGTCACCACCCTCATCCTCGGGGCCGGCGCCGCCGGCCTCTACTGCGCGGCCCACGCGGGGCCCGGCACGCTGGTCGTGGATCACGCGCGCAGGCCGGGCGAGAAGATCCGCATCTCGGGCGGCGGACGGTGCAATTTCACGAATTTGCACTGCGATCCGGACGCTTTTTTGTCCGCCAACCCGCATTTCTGCAAATCCGCCCTGTCCCGCCACACGCAGTGGGATGTCATCGAGCTTGTCGATCGGCACCGGATCGCGTGGCACGAAAAGGCTCTCGGCCAGCTGTTCTGCGACGACAGCGCCCGGCAGATCGTGGACATGCTGCTGGCGGAATGCGCGGGGGCGGATGCCGAAGTCTGGCTGGACACGACCGTGGGAGAGGTCGGCCACGACGGCACCCGCTTTGCCGTGACGCTGGGGCGCGCGGGGCGGCGGATCACGGTCCGGGCGCGGTTTCTCGTCCTCGCCACCGGCGGCAAGTCGATCCCCAAGATGGGCGCCACGGGCCTGGCCTACGACATCGCCCGCCAGTTCGGGCTGGCCGTGACCGAGACCCGCGCCGGGCTCGTGCCCTTCACCTTCGACAAGGGCCGGTTCGCGGATCTCTCGGGCGTCGCCACGCCGGTCCGGGCGCAGGCCTCCCGCGGCCCCTCCTTCGACGAGGCGCTGCTCTTCACTCACCGCGGCCTCTCGGGCCCGGCTCTCTTGCAGGTGTCGAACTACTGGGCCGAGGGCGAGGCGGTGACGGTGAACCTGGTGCCCGGCGCGGACCTCTTCGCCGCACTCAGGGCGGCGCGGGCGACCGAGGGACGCAAGGCGCTGACCACGCATCTCTCGCGCCACCTGCCGGACCGGCTGGTGGCCTACCTAGCGGTCCTTCACGACCTGTCGGGCAACCTGGCGGACTGCTCCGACGCCCGGCTCAGGGACCTGTCCGAGGCCCTCTCCCGCTGGCAGGTGACCCCCACCGGCACCGAGGGCTACCGCACCGCGGAGGTCACCCTCGGCGGCATCGACACCGCCGGGCTGTCGTCGAAGACGATGGAGGCGAGGGCCGTCCCCGGCCTTTACGTCATCGGCGAGGCGGTCGACGTGACCGGCTGGCTGGGGGGCTACAACTTCCAGTGGGCCTGGTCCTCGGCCCATGCGGCGGCCACGGCGATCCGGGAGCGGGCCTAGACCTGCCGGGCGAGGTACCACCGGGTGCCGCCCGCCGTCCTGACCCCGCCCCGCCGGTCGCCGTCGCCTTTTTCCATCATCGGCTGGAGCACTTCGGCCCCCGCTGCCACGGTGGAAGCGACCTCAGACGAGCCGGGTGCCGAGCGGCTCGCAGAAGCGCAGCAGGTAGCCATCCGGGTCCGCCGCCACGAACTGCCGCTGGCCCACTTCCTCGGCGCCGCGCCGGTACCAGCGGTCCTCGGGGGCGAGAACCAGAGGATGCCCCTCGGCCTCAAGCGCGGCCAGCAGGGGCGCGACCTGCGGAACCTCGATCTGCAGGTTCAGGCCCCGGCCGAAGGTATAGCTTTCCGGCAGGGGCCCGAAGTCCCGCCCCACGCCGATCTGGTCGATCATCAGCGCGGCCGCTCCAAGTGTCAGGTACCCGAACCCCTCGTCCTCGCGCGCATAGCTGCAGGTCCAGCCCAGCACGTCGCAATAGAACCGGCGGGACCGGGGGAAATCGGTGACCGCCAGTTCCGGCACCAGCGCCGGATCAGCCAATGGCCGCGACCCGCGCCGCGAAATCCTCGCCCCGTTTCTCGAAGTTGTCGTACTGGTCGAAGCTGGCCGCCGCCGGGGCTAGCAGCACCACCTCGCCCGGCTGAGCCTCCTCAGCGGCGCGGGCCACCGCGGTGGCCATGTCGGTGCAGACTTCGGCCTCGATGCCCTTGAGATGCAGCGCGAACTGCGCCGCCTCACGGCCGATGACGTAGGCCTTCACCACCGACCGCTCGGCCATCGGCAGCAGCGCGTCCACCCCGCCCTCCTTCTCCAGCCCGCCGCAGATCCAGCGGATCCGGTCGAAGGCGGCCAATGCCTTGGCGGCGCTGTCCACGTTGGTCGCCTTGCTGTCGTTGACGAAACGCACGCCGCCCCGCTCGGCAATCAGCTGCGAGCGATGGGGCAAGCCCGGATAGCTGCGCAGGCCCGCCTCGATCTGGCGCGGGCCAAGGCCGAGGGCGCGGGCGGCGGCATAGGCGGCGCAGGCGTTCTGGTGGTTGTGGGCGCCCGGCAGGCCGGGAACCTCGCGCAGGTCGATCGACCCGGCCTGACGGCCCTTGCGGTATTCCGAGAGGTAGCCCTTGCGGGCAAAGACGCTCCACCCCTCGGTCAGCTTCTGGCCAGAGGAGACCCGGATCAGCCGGTCGTCGCCGAAGCCCTCGACCAGCTGGTTCGCAAGATACCGCCCCTCGGCCTCGTCCACGCCGATCACGCAGCGGTCCGGCCCGCCCTCGGCGAAGAGCCGGCGCTTGGCCGCAAAATAGCCGCCCATGCCGCCGTGCCGGTCGAGGTGATCGGGCGAGAGATTGGTGAACACCGCCACGTCCGGCGTCAGCGCGCGGGCGAGGTCGGTCTGATAGCTCGACAGCTCGAGCACCACCACGCCCCCCTCCCCCGGCGGGTCGATGTCGAGGACGCCGCGGCCGATGTTCCCGGCCAGCTGCGCCTCCCGGCCCGCCTCGGTCAGGATGTGGTGCAGCAGGGCCGAGGTGGTCGATTTCCCGTTCGACCCGGTGATCGCCACCACCTTCGGCGGCTGGTCGTAGCTGTCCCACTCCGAGGTGCCGAGGGACAGGAAGAACAGGCCGATGTCGTTGTCGACCGGCACGCCCGCGTCCCAGGCGGCGGCGATGGCGGAGTGCGGCGCGGGGTAGAGGTGCGGGATACCGGGCGAGGTGACGAGGCAGGCCACGCCCTCCAGCGCGCCGGGGCGGGTCAGGTCGGCGACCTCGAAGCCCTCGGCCGCGGCGGCGTCCTGTCCGGCCTGGCCGTCGTCCCAGCAGCGCACCTGCGCGCCCCCGGCCACCAGGGCCCGCGCGGCCGACAGGCCCGACCGGCCGAGGCCGAGGATGGCCACAACCTGGCCCGCGTAACCCTGCACCGGAATCATCTGCGCCCCCTTCATCAGACCGCTGGAGAGTGGCGCCCGCCGGAGCGGGGTGCAAGGCGGGGGCCCGTCAATGCCCCGGCGGCACCGGCATCCCGCCCGCGAGGCTTCGCAGCCAGGCGCGGACACCGTCGGGCGGCTGACGGTCCAGCGTGGCGTCCAGCGCCTCGAGCGTCCAGCCCTCCGCGGGCGGCTCCATGTTGGCGAGCATCGCCCTGCGCTCCTCCTCCTTCTCCGGCGGGATGCCCATGAAGGCGGCGGTCTGAAGCAGCCACCGGCTTTCCTGCACGCGGAACAGGTCGAGGAACGCGCGCGCCATCGGCTCCTGCAACCTGGGATCGTCCTGCCAGGACCTGCCGCCGAACATCTCCTGCGTGGTCTTCTGGCCGGCGCCGAAACAGGTGAAGTCGACGCAGCCGAGATAGCCCAGATCCTCGCGCTCGGCGTGGATCTGGCACAGGCCGCCCTCCATCAGGTTGGGACAGGCGGTGCAGGCCGGCTTGTCGATGGGAAACCGGGCGCCCTTGTTGATGGTCGGGGCCATGCAGCACAGGGCGGCGCATTGCGAGCAGTCGTGGATGAAATCGGCACTGACCATGGCCGGAGTGTTGCCTTGGGCGCCAGCGCCGCGCAAGAGGCCCGCGCGCTGCCGGACGTCCGATCGCCGCGCGGAAATTAACCGTTCTTTAATAGTATCTTACCCGCGGATAAGGTCGGCCTACCGCACCTTGAGCGTCGCCAGCCCGATCATCGCGAGGATCAGCGAGATGATCCAGAACCGGATCACGATCTGGCTCTCGGCCCAGCCGCGTTTTTCGTAATGGTGGTGGATCGGGGCCATGAGGAACACGCGCTTGCCCGTCCGCTTGAAGTAGAGCACCTGGATGATGACGGAGAGGGCCTCGACCACGAAGAGGCCGCCGACGATGGCGAGGACGATCTCGTGCTTGGTCGCCACCGCGATGGCGCCCAGCGCCCCGCCGAGGGCGAGCGAGCCGGTGTCGCCCATGAAGACGGCGGCGGGCGGCGCGTTGTACCACAGGAACCCCAGCCCCCCGCCGATCAGCCCGGCGCAGAAAATCAGGATCTCCCCGGTGTCGGGGACGTAGTGGACGTCAAGGTACTCGGTGAAGTCGGTCCGCCCCACGGCATAGGCGATGATCCCGAAGGTCCCCGCGGCGATCATCACAGGCATGATGGCCAGCCCGTCGAGGCCGTCCGTGAGGTTCACTGCGTTCGCCGCGCCGACGATCACGATGACCGAGAAGGGCACGAAGAGGAACCCGAGGTTCAGCAGGAAGTCCTTGAAGATCGGGAAGGCGAGCTGGTTGGTCAGCTCCACCGGATGGTACTGCGCCGCCCAGTATCCCGCCACCCCGGCGATGACGAAGCCCATGAGAAGCCTCAGTTTTCCGGGCACGCCCGCGGTCGTCTGCTTGCGCACCTTGGCGTAGTCGTCGGCGAAGCCGATGATGCCGAAGGACAGCGTCACGAACAGGACCATCCAGACGAAGGGGTTGTCGAGCCGTGCCCAGAGCAGGGTCGAGGTCAGCAGCGCGCCCACGATCAGGAGGCCGCCCATCGTCGGCGTGCCCGCCTTGACGAAATGCCCCTCGGGCCCGTCGCCCCGGATCGGCTGGCCCTTGCCCTGCCGCTTGCGCAGCACCCGGATCAGCGAGGGGCCGAACAGGAAGCCGAAGACCAGCGCGGTGATGAAGGCCCCGCCGGCGCGGAAGGTGATGTAGCGGAAGAGGTTAAAGAAATCGCCCCCGTCGGACAGGAACGTCAACCAGTACAGCATGTCAGGCCTCTTCAGCGTCGGTCGGCAGCCGATGCCCCAGTTTGCGCAGCGCGTCAACGACGCGGGAGACATAAGAGCCCTTGGAGCCCTTGATCAGCACCACGTCGCCGGCATCCACCAGCCGGGTCGCGTCGGGGGCGACCTCGTCGGCGGAGGCGGCCCAGCGTCCCCGCTTGGCGTCCGGCAGCGCTTCCCAGAGCGCGCGCATCCTCGGGCCGACGCAGTGCACCGTGTCGATCCTTGCCATCGCGGGATCGCGGGCCATGCCGGCGTGCAGCGCGGCCTCCTGCGGCCCCAGTTCCAGCATGTCGCCGAGGATCGCGATGCGCCGGCCCTTGCCGATCCGTCCCTGCCCGTCGTGGGTCTCGGCGCCCGCCAGCACGGCCAGAGCGGCGGACAGCGAGGTGGGGTTGGAGTTGAAGGCGTCGTCGATCAGGTCGATCGCGCCGGAGTCGATCCCGTCGTCGAAGACCAGCTTCTCGCGCGTGCCCCGCCCGGGCGGCGGGGTCCATTCGCCGAGACCGAGGAGGCTGCGCGCCCGGTCGGCGCCAAGCGCGGTGGCGACGGCGAGGCAGCCCATCGCGTTGACGGCGAAATGGCGCCCCTCGGTCTGCACCTTCAGCAGCACGGGCGTCCGCCAGGCGCGGCCCTGGGCGACGGTCGCGTGGCCGGCGACGCGGATGTCGGTCAGGCGGTGGTGACAGGTCGCGGAGGTTCCGAACGTGATCGCCTCGGCGTCGTTGCGGGACGCAGCCTCCAGCAGGATGTGGGAGTTCGGCAGGTCGCCGTTCAGCACCGCCGTGCCCCCCGGCTCCAGCCCGTCGCAGATGCTTCCCTTTTCCACCGCGATGCCGTCGATGTTCTCGAAGGCTTCGAGGTGGGCGGCGGCGACGGTGGTGACCATGACGACATGGGGCCGGGCCAGCTTGGCCAGCGGCGCGATCTCGCCGGGGTGGTTCATGCCGATCTCGAGCACGGCATAGTCCGTCTCGGCCGGCATCCGGGCCAGGGTCAGGGGCACGCCCCAGTGGTTGTTGTAGCTGGCCTCGGCGGCGTGGACGCGGCCCTGCCCCGTCAACGCGGCGCGGAGCATCTCCTTGGTCGAGGTCTTGCCGACGGACCCGGTGATCGCGGCGACGCGGGCGTTTGTCCGGGCGCGGGCGGCTCGGCCGAGGTCCTCGAGCGCGGCCAGCACCTCCGGCACCACGAGCAGCGGCGCATCGTCGGCGACACCCTCGGGCCGGTGGGTCACCAGCGCGGCGGCGGCACCGGCCTTGAAGGCATTGGCGACGAACTCGTGCCCGTCCCGCTCGGCCTTGAGAGCGACGAAGAGATCGCCCGGCGCAAGAGTCCGCGTGTCGATGGAAACGCCACCCACTTCAAAGGGATGGCTGGCCTCCCCGCCCGTCGCGGCGATTGCCTCGTCCGAAGTCCAGAGCGCCATCAGATGTGCCCGTCCAGCGCCGCGACCGCCACGCTCGCCTGCTCGGCATCGTCGAAAGGCAGGATGTCGGAGCCGACGATCTGTCCGGTCTCGTGCCCCTTGCCGCAGATCAGCAGGGCGTCGCCCGGCTCCAGCATGTCGACGCCGCGCAGGATCGCCTCGGCCCGGTCGCCGACCTCCACCGCCTCGGGCGCGCCGCCCAGCACCGCCGCGCGGATGGTCGCTGGATCCTCGGAGCGGGGGTTGTCGTCGGTGACGATCACCGTGTCCGCCCATTCCGCCGCCGCCTGCCCCATCAGGGGCCGCTTGCCCCGGTCCCGGTCGCCGCCGGCGCCGACGATGGCGACGATCTTGCCCATCACATGCGGCCGCAGGGCCTGAAGCGCCGTCGCCACCGCGTCGGGGGTGTGGGCGTAATCGACGAAGACCGCCGCCGAATTGTCCCGCGTCGCCGCCAGCTGCATCCGGCCGCGCACGGTGGTCAGATGCGGCAGGGTCTCGAAGACGGCCTCGGGCTCGGCCCCGGCAGCGACGCACAGGCCCGCGGCCAGCAGCACGTTCTCGGCCTGGAAGCCGCCGACGAGGTTCAGCCGGGTCAGATGCGCCCGGCCCTGCCAGTCGAACCTCAGCTCCTGCCCGGTCGCGTCGAAGCGCTGGGCGGTCAGGCGCAGGCGCGCCTCCTCGTGCCGGCCGACGCCGATGACTTCCTGGCCCCGGTGTTCGCAGACCTGCGCCACCTCGCGGCCCTTGGGATCGTCGAGGTTGACCACGGCCACCCCGTCCTCGGACAGAACGCGGGTGAACAGGCCCATCTTGGCCTCGAAATAGGCCTCGAAGGTGCGGTGGTAGTCGAGGTGATCCTGGGTGAAGTTGGTGAACCCGGCGGCGGCGAGGAACATCCCGTCCAGCCGGCGCTGGTCGAGGCCGTGGGACGAGGCCTCCATCGCGACATGGGTGATGCCGGCCTCCGTCGCCTCGGCCAGCACCCGGTGCAGGGTGATCGGGTCGGGCGTCGTGTGTCGCAGCGGATGGGTCCAGGCGCCTTCGACCCCGGTGGTGCCGAGGTTGACGGCGGCCAGGTCCATCTCGACCCAGATCTGCCGGCAGAAGGTGGAGACAGAGGTCTTGCCGTTGGTGCCGGTGACGGCGACCACGGTCGAGGGATGCGCCCCGAACCAGAGCGAGGCCGTCTGCGCGAGGGTCTGGCGCGGGTCCTCGGCCACGATCAGGGCGGCGTGGCTGTCGTCCAGCTCGGCCGCGGCCAGGTCGGCCCCTGTCGCATCGGTCAGGATCGCCGCGGCCCCCTGCCCCAGCGCCGTCCCGATGAAGGTCGCGCCGTGCACGTTGGTCCCCGGCAGGGCGGCGAAGAGGTAGCCCGGCATCACCTCGCGGCTGTCGGTGGCCAGGCCGGTGATCGTCACCTCGCGCCCGCCCTGGGCGGTGAGGCCAAGACCCGAGAGGGTCGAAGTCCGATTGCTGGGTGTCACGCTGCTCATCCCCGTCTGGCCCTTGCCGGTCAGTTCGAGGTCAGTGTTACACCTGTCAGCGGGACGGATTCAATCTGGGGTCTGAGGCCGAGGAGCGGCGCGGTCCGGCGGATGATCTCGGCCGCGACGGGCACGGCCGTCCAGCCGGCGGTGCGGCGGGGTTCGGAGCCCGAGGTCTCGACCGGCTCGTCGAAGGTTACCGTCAGCACGTATCTGGGATCGTTCGCCGGAAAGACGCTGGCGAATGTCGCGATCACCTTGTCGTCGTAATAGCCGCCCCCGCGCTCGCGCGGCTTGTCCGCGGTGCCGGTCTTGCCGCCCACCTCGTAGCCCGGGACATCCCCGAAGGACGCGGTGCCACGGCTGACCACCTGGCGAAGCATGTCGCGCGCCTGGGCGGAGGTGCGCTCGCTCACCACCCGCTCGCCCTGCTGGCGCTGGTCGCTGCGCACGAGCGTCGGCGTGACCCGTGTGCCGCCGTTCAGGAGCGTCGAATAGGCCGCGGCGAGGTGCAGGGGGGACGAGGACAGCCCGTGGCCGTAGGAGATCGTCATCAGCGACAGCTCGGACCAGTTGCCGGGCAGAAGCGGACGCCCCGTCGGCGCCTCGGTCATCTCGACCGTCGTCGGCTCCAGCAGGCCAAGCCGCCCGAGGAAGTCGCGCTGCCGTTCGGCCCCGATCATCAGGGCGATGCGGCCGGTGCCGATGTTCGACGACTTCACGATCACGTCGGTGACCGAGTTCTCGGCGCCGTAGTTGTGGAAGTCGCGGATGCGGAAGCGGCCCCAGGTCAGCGGCCCCTTGGTGTCGATCATCGTCTCGGGGTTGACGAGGCCCAGCTCCAGCGCCTGCGCCACGGCGAAGATCTTGAACACCGACCCCAGCTCGTAGACCCCCTGAACCGCCCGGTTGAACAGCGGGCTGTCGGACTGGTCGCCCGTGGTCAGCACCGGCGGCCGGTTGTTGGGGTCGAAATCGGGGAGCGAGGCCATGGCGATCACCTCGCCGGTGTGCACGTCCATCAACACGGCCGCCGCGCCCTTGGCGTTCATGATCATCATGCCGCCGTGCAGCACCTGCTCCATCGCCGCCTGCACGGTCAGGTCGATGGACAGGGTCAGCGGCGCGCCTTCCTGCGCCGGGTCGCGGAGGTACTCGTCGAAGTATTTCTCGACCCCCGCGACGCCGATCACCTCGGCGCTCGCCACCGCCTCGCGGCCGTAGGAGGCGCCGCCGAGGATATGCGCGGCCAGCCGTCCGTTGGGATAAAGGCGCATCTCGCGCGGGCCGAACAGAAGACCGGGGTCGCCGATGTCGTGGACCTGCTGCATCTGCTCGGGAGAGATCCGGCGGCGGATCCAGAGGAAGGTCCGCTCGCCAGTGAAATCCTCGACCAGTTCGTCGTATTTCAGATCGGGGAAGATCTCGACGAGGCCGGCGGCCGCGGCGGCGGGGTCCACCATCTCGCGCGGGTGGGCGTAGAGGGCGTAGGTGTCCAGGTTTGTCGCCAGGATGCGCCCGTTGCGGTCCACGATGTCGGCCCGCTGGCCGATGATCGGGTTGCCGCTGGCGATGGCGCGGGGCTCCTCGGGTTCGGTGACGCCGATGGCCCCCATCCTGACGCCGATGGTGGTGAAGGCGGCGAAGAAGACGAGGCCCAGGACCAGAAGCCGCCCCTCCGCCCGCGCGCGGGACCGGTCGCGGATCTCCTCGGTACGGATACGGCGGTTCTCGGCCTCGATGGCGTCCGGGTTCTCACCGGTCTCGCGAGCCTTGAGGATGCGGGCCAGGGGGCGGAGGGGCGTGCGGATCATGGGAACGAGTACTCCCCGTCGGCGTTTTGGGAACTCAGCTGGACCGGGTCTGTGACCAGCGGCCGGGGCGGCGGCGGGAAGGCGATTTCATCCACGCTGCCAAAGGCTTCGGGCATCAGCGGCAGCAGCTCCAGCCGCTCGAAGTTCATTTCCGCCAGGTCCATCAGCCGGTCCGGCCGGTTGAGGTAGGCCCATTCGGCGCGCAGCATCGTCAGCCGCTCGTGCGCGGTCCCGATGTCGCGTTGCAGCTGGCGCACGTCCTTCAGCGCGGCCTGGGTCCGGTAGTTCTCGCGGTAGGCCCAGAAGGCGAGGCCGATCAGGGCGATGAAGGAGGTGACGTAGAAGAACTGGCGCATTTACTGTCTCTTGAGCGTGGGCTGGCCGAGGGTCTTTGGATCCACCGGGGCGGCGGGGGCGTCGGTGCTG